>JBMYTY010000221.1:0-4015 GCA_049604855.1 Gammaproteobacteria bacterium
CCACGTTGTCACAGCCGGCATAGAACCGGTGGTGGGCGAAGCCCTCCGCGTACTTGTCGGTGAGCAGGTTACCCATGGCCGCCTGGGTGGAAAGCGAACTGAAGTTCTCCGAGGCGATGAGTTTAAGGTTGGCGCGTTGATCGCGCAGTTCATGCACGATGGCGCGCGCGATGTCCGGGTTGACCGCCGCGATCTGCTGCAGATTGGCGATGGCGGCAACCGCACCGGCATCGGCTCCGGCGCCAACGGTTTCAAGGTAAGACTGGAGGGGCGTGGACATGGCGACGTCACCTGCTGGAGGGCTCGAAAAAAGCGAAGCGCGCGATTATATCGGCGCCCCCCACGGGTGTCATGGCAATGCCAACAGTCTATGAGCGGGACAGCGCACTCGGACTACAATCGCCCCAGGCCGGTCCGCGGCCGAATCCTGAGCCGAGCCTGCGCCATGAGCGAGCCCCTGCAAGATGCCATTTCGCGCCAACGCGACAACCTGAGGGAGATGCTCACGGGCCCGCTGGCCAGCGTGGCGCGCAAGGCTGCATTCTTGTGGCCGGACAAAGCCGCCATGGACGAGGCCCTGGAAACCGGCTTTCACACCATCCCTTACTGTAAATACCTCTACGCCATGAGCGCGGCAGGCGAGCAGATCTCGGCGAATATTTCGGCCGAGGGCCGCCTCGAAGCCGATTTCGGTCGCGACCGATCACAACGCCCCTACATGGCCGAGGTCGTTCCCGCCGAAGATTTCCTGTTGTCCGAGTCCTACATCAGCATGAGGGCCCACCGGCCCTCTTTGACCGCCGTGCAGGTGGTGCGTGACACGGATAACCGCGTTCTGGGTTTTATCGGGGCGGACTTCGACCTGCGTGACCTGCCCCTCACCCAACCGCTGTACAAAGACAAGGACCATTGGCGCCAGATCAAGGGTGACCCGGCCATACGCGGCAACCTGTTCGCCCAGACCCGCTTCGAGAGCGTCCTCGATCAGCACATCGACGAGGTGCTGCCGCTCATGGAGGAACTGGTTCTCGATCACGGTGTGTTCCACTACAAGATCCACTACTCGAGCAGCCGCGCCACGATCATGACCATGCAGGACCCGTATCGGTACCGCATTCTCGAAGCGCATGAACTCATCGACCCGGATACCGCCCTCGCCTATCCCCACCGCCCCTACCCGGCCGATGCCACCATTCCCGCTGATGCCATTCCCCGGATCATGCAAACATTCAAGCGTCTGCGCTTCATGGACGAGACCATCTACCTGCGCTCGAGCACGGTGAACATCTTCAATGGCACGGTCGCCCTGACCTTCTCCTGCGACGGCTCCCACTACATGCCCTGGGGGGAGTTTCTGGAGAAGGACCTGAGCTTCTGGGAAGGCACCAGCACCCTGAACTGAGCGCCCCAATTGGACACCCTCCATTCGATAAGCGGCCTGCTGGGCTTCACGCTGCTCGCTTGGCTGCTCAGCGAAAACCGCCCGGCGGCCTGGCAACCGCGCTTGATCCTGGCCGGACTCGCGTTGCAACTGCTGCTCGCCCTGTTGCTGCTCAAAGAACCGGCCGCGCAGACCCTGTTCGAGGTGCTCAACGGCCTGGTCGCGGCCCTGCTCGAGTCCACCCAGGCCGGTACCCGCTTCGTCTTCGGTTATCTGGCCGGTGGCAATACGCCGTGGCAACACGATAGCGGCGGCAGTTCGTTCATCCTGGGTCTCCAGGCCCTGCCACTGATCCTGGTGATGAGCGCCCTGTCCGCCCTGCTTTTCCATTGGCGCATCCTGCCCCTGGTGGTACGCGGCTTCGCCTGGGGCTTGCGTCGGGGCCTGGGTATCGGTGGCGCCCTGGGGCTGGGTACGGCGGCAAATATCTTCGTCGGCATGGTGGAGGCCCCTCTGCTCATCCGCCCCTACCTCGCCCGGATATCACGGTCAGACCTGTTCGCCCTGATGACCGCGGGCATGGCCACCAGCGCGGGCACCATGTTGGCCCTGTACGTGAGCCTGATCGGAAGCGTCGTGCCCGGAGCCGCCGGACACATTCTGACCGCTTCCCTGATTTCGGCACCGGCCGCGCTGATGATTGCCCGTCTCATGGTGCCCCCATCAACGACCGACATCCGGGATATGCCCTCCGAGGTACTGAAAAGCGAGGCCTCCGGAGCCATGGACGCCATCACACGGGGCACGGTGGAGGGCTTACGTCTGCTCGCCCATGTCATTGCCATGCTCATCGTTTTGGTCGCCCTGGTGCACCTCGCCAACTCGCTGTTGGGCCTCTTCCCAGATGTGGCGGGCAGTGCATTGACTCTGGAGCGGATGCTCGGCTGGCTGCTCGCACCCGTGGCCTGGCTCACGGGTATCTCATGGACGGATGCACCCCAGGCCGGCGCCCTCATCGGCACGAAAACCGTTCTGAACGAGGTGGTCGCCTACCTGCAACTGGCCGCCCTGCCCGCCGATGCGCTGGCGGAGCGATCCCGGGTCATTCTGACCTACAGCCTGTGCGGCTTCGCCAACCTGGGCAGTTTGGGGATCATGATCGGCGGGATGGGCGCCATGGCCCCGGAACGACGGGCGGAGATCGTTGCCCTGGGCCCCCGTGCCATCGTCGCGGGAACCCTAGCCACCCTCATGACCGGCACGGTCGCCGGTCTGATGATTTGAATCGTTCCGCGCGCGTCTCAGCCGTTCGAACCGGAGAGGTTCCAGGCGAAAGTACAATCGATCTGACTGCGCACGGCCACCAAGCCACTGGCGCCATCGGATTCGCAGATCACCTGTAAGGGTGGGCGCCCGCCAAACTGACGGCAGGGCTGGCGCATCCAGCGCGCGCCCATCTGCGCGTTCGTCGGGTGCATGGTCCGCAGGGCATCGGCGATACCCAGCAGGTGCTCGATATGCATGTTCACCTGCTCGTCTTCCGGCAAAGGGTAATCATTGCGGTACTGCAGGAGTTTCCGTGCCGGCGTTTTCTCGGGAAGACCCAACACATGGATGGTCTGTGAGGAGTTCAGGCCCCAGTCTTCAAGCATTTCGAACAGGGCACGGGTCAGATCGACACGATCCTGACCGCTGAAAGTTTTCATAGTTTGGTCTCCACGGCCGGTGGGCCAGGGTCGGCCGGTAGAGCCGGAACAAAAATCAGCGACGCAGTCTAGCCCGGACCGCCCACGCGGGGACCGCGCAGTCCTTGGGGTTGCCATCATCAAGCCGACGACTGCGTCAGGTTTTTTTACATTACGCGGTAGTCGGGAAATGTTAGGTGCAATGAAATCAGGGACTTGAGCCCCATCCCCCCGTAGGCTTGATTATTGCTTAGGGACCTCTGCTCGTGAATCAGGAATGCTTTACCAACAGGATCGCAAGGCAGGAATATGGAACCCAGGACACGCACCAGCGCTTACCCCCTCACCTTTCCCTTTCTCCTCAGTCTGCTGCTCGCCAGCCCGGTCCAGGCCCAGGACGTTTTCTGGGACGGCACCCTCGGCAGCCCCCAGGATTTCGCCACCGCCGGGAACTGGCAGGGGAATACCCTCCCGTCTCCAGGCGACACAGCGGTATTCGGCCTCAACGGCGACCAGCAGGTTGAGCTGAGCACGAACATCTCAGTCGGCGCGGTGCGCCGCGACGCGGGAGATCTGAACCTGCGCGTGTTCGGCGGTGCCACCCTGTCCACCCAGAACGGATACGACTTTTCCTCGGATGCCGGAACGACCAATGCACTCTCCATCGACGGCGCGGGCTCCGCCGCCGACCTGGTCGGCACCGACAACCCCTTCGACGATCTGTTCATCGGCGGCGCCGGAGACTCCACCCTCAACATCCAGAACGGCGCCCAGGTCAGCTTCGATAACTCCATCCGCGTCGGCTCCAACACCAGCGGCGACTCCGGCCTGTCCGGCACCCTCAACGTCGATGGCGCCAACTCCTCGCTGCTCGTCAACAACCGTATCAGCCTCGGCTCCGAGGACAACGCCGGCACACTCAACATCACCGACCAGGCCGGGGTGTTCG
>JBMYTY010000222.1:0-3985 GCA_049604855.1 Gammaproteobacteria bacterium
GGTACAGCGAGTACAGGTACTCCACCGGTTCGTGGTCGGAGTGCACGTGCAGGGGGATGTTGCGTTCGCGGGCGAGGGCGACGATGCGTTTGAGCAGCGGCTCATCGGTGGGCTCGATGCGGTGCAGGTGGAATTCACCGATGCCCTCGTGGCCGAAACGGCGTACCCGTTGTTCGATGTTGTCGCCGACCCCCTCCGCGCGCGTCCAGTTCCGCGAGCCGATGGTGTCGGTGTAGGGACGCATCTCCGGGACGATTCGTGCCGGGGCGTATTCCCAGATCATGATCGTTCCGTCGTCCGGCGACGACGACACCAGGGCCATGGCAACGCCGTTGCGGTCCATGATGGACAGCACCTTGTGGGGCGGCAGTGGCTCCCAGGCGGGCCGCTTGTAGTGCATATGGGCGTCGAACAGGGGCAGGTCGTTGGCGGCCGCGCCCATGGGGACGTCGGTCGCCTCGGTCCACTGGGCGTCCGTGGCCCGGGTGTCCGTCGATTGGGCGTGGGCGCCTCCTGAGTGGAGCACAAGGACTGACAGGATGAGAGCGGCCGTGGCCGGGATGCAGTTTCGTGGGTCCATGGTCGGGCTCCCCTTCGTTACGCGGGTATGGCATTCAGACCGCATCCGGCACCGTGTCACCATTCGTTCAGAGCTTCCTTGGGTTCTCAGAGCTCATCCCGGCGCGGTGGGTTGGCGCCCGAGCGTGCAACGGTCACCGCCGCCGCACGCACCCCCAGTTCCAGGGCCCGGCGGAGCATGTCCTCGGGTACCCGGGCGATGGTTTCCCGGGTCAAGGCCCCGTCATCGTGCAGGGAGGCAAGCAGGCCGGCGTTGAAGGTGTCGCCCGCGCCGACCGTGTCCACCACTTCGGCCTTGCGTGCCGCGACTTCCACCGTGCCGCCGTGGTAGTGAGCGCGTACGCCCTGGCTGCCCAGGGTGATGGCGACCACCTTGGCCCCGGCGGCGAGCATGCGTCGGGCGGCGGCGTCTTCCTCGCCCGCGCCGTACAGCCAGCGGATGTCCTCGTCGGACAGTTTCACGATGTCGGCGCGTGCGGTCATGCGCTCGACCCTGGCGCGGTAGGCCGCTTCGTCGCTGATGAAAGTGGGGCGCACGTTGACATCGACCATGGTCACGCAGGTATCGGAAAGCCTGGTGAACAGGGCCTCGTAGGCCGTACCGCAGGGCTCTGAGATGAGGCTGATGCCGCCGAAGAAGGCCGCGCCCATTGAGCCGGGCAGGGCCGGGAAGTCGGCCTCGTCCAGCATGCGCCCCGCGCTGTTCTCGTCGTAGAAGCTGTAGCTGGCCTGGCCGTTCACCAGGCGCACGAAGGCAAGCGTGGTGGGCCGGTCGCTGCGCACGCAATGGGCACTGCCCACGCCGCTGTCGGCCAGGGCCGCGGTCAGTTGCTCGCCGAACAGGTCCCGCGACAGGCCCGTGATCAGTTCGGTGGGGGTGTCCAGACGTCCCAGGGCGATGGCGGTGTTGAACACGGCACCACCGGTGAACGGCTGGAAGGCCGTTGCACCCTCGGTGGTGGGTTTGGGAATCATGTCGATCAGGGCTTCGCCGCAGCAGACAATCATGGGCTCGTTCTCGTTATGGGGCTGGGATCGCGATCCGCACGCTAGCCGGGTGTACCGTCTTTGATCAAGGGGGTGGCACCGTTTCGCCTCCGCGCACCAGCCGCTGTTGGGCCTGGTTGCGGTATTCCCGTGGCGTGACGCTACGCAGCCGCCGGAAGCGGCGGTTGAAGTTGGCCACGTTGTTGTAGCCCACGGCGTAGCAGATGTTGGTGATCTGTTGGTCGCTGTTGGAGAGCATTTCGCAGGCCTTGCTGATGCGAATGCGGGTGAGGAACTCGTTGAAGGTGTTGCCGGTGGATTTTTTGAAGAAGCGCGAGAAGTAGCTCGGGTTCATGCCCGCCAGGTCGGCGGCGCGGTCCAGGGTGATGGCTTCGGCGTAGCGTTCCAGCACCAGGTTCACCACCCGGTTGATGCGCTCCAGGCCCTCGTCGTTGGTATTGACCTGCATGCGCGTGCTGGAGAGCTGCCGCCGCTTCGGACAGGCCGACAGCTCATGCAGGAATTGGAGGAAGTGGCCCATGCGCATGGCGCCTCGCGAGTCGCGGATCGCGCCCATGTAGTGTTCGGCCCGCCCCGCCATGCCTTCGAATTCGATGCCATGGCGAGCCGCGTCGAGCAACGGCAGCAGTTCGCGTAACTCGGGGATCATGGTGGCGGAGTCCTCCACGATGCGGCGCTCGAACTGGATCACTCGATCGCGCAGGGGGAAGTGTTCGTCGGGGGCTATCTCGCTGACCCAGTTATGGGGCAGGCGGGGGCCGGTGAGGATCAGGTTGCCGGGCGCGAATTCACCGATGTAGTCACCCACGAACACCTTGCCTCGCGTGGCGGTGATGTGGTGCAGCTCGTACTCGTCATGGAAGTGCCAACGCACCAGGGGGTGGGGATAACCGTGCTCCAGATAGCGCAGGGCGCCGCTGGTGTGATCGACGATCTCGAACTCGACGGCGCCGTCCGTCGATGCTCCTGGTTGTGGTGTGGGTGGCGGCGCGGGGAACTCTTCGAATTGGCTCATGACGACTGTCTCAACGAGCGGCGGACCGGTGGGGGGGGAGGCTATCCATATTATTCGACACTGATATTCCCGTCTGAGGGGTTTGGGATGTAAAAAAAGTATAGGTCTTTGCCGCGCGACGTACAGGAATGCCCGGTTTCGCCTCTCTAAGCTTCAGCCTGCCTTCAACGAACTCATACCAAGCTGAAGCTGGAGAGACCCATGAATCTGAAGAATCTGGCCTGCGCCGCGGGCATTTCCCTGGCGACCGTCGCGGGCGCCGTCCACGCCGAGACCCTGACCATCGCCACCGTCAACAACGGCGACATGATCCGCATGCAGAAGCTGACCGCCGACTTCAGCAAGAAGCATCCCGGCATCGACCTCAAGTGGGTCACCCTGGAAGAGAACATCCTGCGTCAGCGGGTCACCACGGACGTGGCCACCAAGGGCGGCCAGTACGACGTGATGACCATCGGCACCTACGAGGTGCCGATCTGGGCCAGCAAGGGTTGGCTGGTGCCCCTGGAATTCGGCGCCGAATACGACGTCGACGATCTGCTGCCCGCCATTCGCGGTGGCCTGACCCATGAGGACAAGCTCTATGCCGCGCCCTTCTACGGCGAATCCTCCATGGTCATGTACCGCAAGGACCTCATGGAGAAGGCCGGCCTGAGCATGCCCGAGGCCCCGAGCTGGGACTTCATCGGCAAGGCCGCCCGCGCCATGACCGACAAGGACAACGAGGTCTACGGCATCTGCCTGCGCGGTAAGGCGGGGTGGGGCGAAAACGTCGCCTTCCTGACCGCCACCTCCAACTCCTTCGGTGCCCGTTGGTTCGATATGGACTGGAAACCCCAGTTCGACAGCGCCGCTTGGAAACAGACCCTGAGCTTTTATCTCGACCTGATGAAGGACGCGGGCCCTCCCGGAGCCTCCTCCAACGGCTTCAATGAGAACCTGTCCCTGTTCCAGACCGGCAAGTGTGGGATGTGGATCGACGCCACCGTGGCGGCCTCCTTCGTGACCAATCCCACCGACTCCAAGGTGCATGACCAGGTGGGCTTCGCCATGGCCCCTGATAACGGCCTGGGCAAGCGCGGCAACTGGCTGTGGGCCTGGTCACTGGCCATCCCCGCCGGTTCCAAGAAGACCGAAGCCGCCACCAAGTTCGTGGAATGGGCCACCTCCAAGGAGTATCTGGCATTGGTTGCCGCCAACGAGGGTTGGGCCAACGTGCCCCCGGGCACCCGTACCTCCCTGTATGAGAACCCCGAGTACGCCAAGGTGCCGTTCGCCCAGATGACCCTGAACAGCATCAACGCCGCCGATCCGAAGAACCCCACCGTTGATCCCGTGCCCTACGTTGGCGTGCAGTTCGTCGCCATCCCCGAGTTCCAGGGC
>JBMYTY010000223.1:0-3939 GCA_049604855.1 Gammaproteobacteria bacterium
GATGGAATGCCATCCCCGGGCTTTTTATTGGCTGACATCCAGAGGTGTGAGCCTCGAATGACAGCGGGCCGGGCATCCATTCACACCGCCGCGGATTCGCGTCGAGGCTCCTCCGGGTTTGTACTTTCCGCCGGGCTCGGTTCTTCCGCGACTGCATGGTTGCCGTCCGGATCCTCGGCGGCCCCGCTCTTGCCATTGCCCCCCGACGGGTTGGTGTAGCGATCGTTCAGAGCCTGCACGAAATTATTCGCCTCCTGGACCAGTTGCTCCAGCTTGCGACGGGCACGCCCCCCCCAACCAGCGGGTTGGGTGGAAAAGATACAACGCAGCCCCCGGCTACTACGCCTGAAGCCACCGAGTATCGATGAGCGCTCCGTCCCATCGGGCAGTTCTTCCTCGATGGCCCGCAGCACCCTGTCCGCCACCCTTGCCCTGATATTGGTGTGCAACAGGAACCAGATGACCGCCAAAACGGCCCCCGCGCCGATCATGCCGTAACCGGCAAACAGATCGTTCCCAAGGAAACCGAGCACCGCATCCGGCCCTATGGCCGCCACGGCACCGGCCACCAGTGCGCCCCCTATGACGGTCATCGCCCCATCGCGAATCAATACCCCCCGACGCCACTGAGCCATGCGCATGCGTACCGCGGGCACCAGTCGCTCCTCGATGTCGGTCGCCGCCTGTTCCAGGGCGCCGACGATGCGATAAGCCCGTTCCACCTCTACGCGCTGCATACGCGCATGGATCTCCGCCAGATCGTTATCGCGTTTGTGCTCAAACCGCCGGCGGATATTTTCGTCAGCTATGGGTGTCGCCGCCTCGGCGTTGTAGATCCCGTAAAAACGCCCCGCGGTCAGCCCCTTCTGGGCCAGGGCGCGCTGCCAGGCGGCCACCACTTCCTCCGGATTGTCCTCCCGGGCGGTGGCATCCATCTGATTGAGGATGTAGAGAAACTTGTTGGAATCGTTGCGCGAGATAGTCCCCTCGACCAGGTGACGCAGGGTGTCCTGCATGGCACCGGGCTCGGGATGGCGGGCATCGAACATGACGAGCACGAGGTCGGACAGATCGATGATGTGGCGGGTGATACGCAAGGTCGAGGTGCGCTGGGCATCGGCATCGAATCCGGGGGAGTCGATCAGGATCTTGCCGCGCAGGCGGTCACTGCCACTGGTCTTGAGTTGCAGGTAGGCATCGATCCGACGCCCCTCCCCCGCCGCGACCC
The DNA here is from genome assembly GCA_049604855.1 of Gammaproteobacteria bacterium. Lineage (GTDB taxonomy): Bacteria > Pseudomonadota > Gammaproteobacteria > JACKNK01 > JACKNK01 > JBMYTL01. The sequence continues at coordinate 1,229 of JBMYTY010000223.1, forward strand.
GCTCGATCTCGCGACTCACTCGGTAGAACGGGAATCGAGGATCCGCGTCCAGCGCAAGCCCCGGCAGAACCTGGGACTGCTCATCGGCGCTGAAGCACATCACCGTGAACTTGTCGTCCACCGCCTGGGTGCCGGTGGTCTGAAGTTTCTGGCCAAGATAGTGGTTGAGGAAGGTCGACTTGCCCGCCGAAAACGTGCCCAACACGGTGATCAACGGCCACCAGGGAATCCGCGTGGCGTGAGACTGATCGGGGTGCAACATCCCCATGCGATAGGTGACCGCATCCAGGCGACGAAACCCTCGAACGACCTCGACCAGGATATCGTTCTCCTGTTCAAGATGACTCTCGAGGCGAGCCAGTCTCTGCTGTATGACTTTCGACGGCCCCATGGCTCATCCTCCTCAACTTCGGCGATGGACGCCCCTCGGGGTCATCCGGGATTCAGTGGTTCGGCGTGTACATCATCGTTATGTGGGTTGAGTCGGCACACTCGACTCCGATTCCATGGCTTACCGGATCATTGTTGCCCGGCCGGGGGCGTCCCGCCCCCGGTAAAACCCTGAGCCAGGTCCATGGCCCGGTCGGGGGAGTAACGGGCAATCACCCGGGTCATCTGCCAGGCACGCAGATAATCGCCGGCGGCCCACATCAGCCGTGCGGACTCCTCGTAGACCCTCAATGCCTTATCGACCTGACCCACGGTCATGAGCACATTGCCGAGTTCACCGAGAATCGCCCAATTGTCCGGTTGCGCATCAAGCACCCGCGCGTAGGAATGCACCGCTTCGGTCATGTTGTTCGACCAGAACGCACGTCGTGCCTGGTTGATCGCGTCCTCAAACTGCTCGGGGGTCGACAAGGGAGCGGGTAACACCGCCTGGCGCGTCGCGCCGGATTGATCGCCAGACCCGGCTGTCAGATCGCCCAGAACCTCGGAAAGCGGCCGCCCCTCGCGATCCGCCTCCACGGCACGGGCGTAATCCACATCGGAGAGCGAAGGATCGTCCGCCGGAGGGGGGACGGGCTTGGGGGCCTCGGCCACCTGCTGATCCACCACGGGCTGCTCCAGCGCAGTTGAGGACGGAAGCTGGTCGGCCACCGGATTGGCACCACCCGAGCTGGCCTCATCGACGGGCGGGGACTCAGCGATCTCACCGCCCCCCCGCGCCGCGATGTCGGAGGGGGCCGGTTGTTCGCCGGCGCTCCCAAGGGGCGCGGACTGAGCACCGGGACCGGCGGCTACGGGGTCGGCGCTTACGGGACCGGCGGCTACGGCATCGCCCGCGACGACTTCGACCCCGACCTGCGCCAAGGCTGGATCAGGATGGGCATCAGATCCTCCGAAAAGGTCGTCCCGGATCAGGTATCCCGTCACCACGAGGGCCGCGAGATACAGGTTGAGAAAGTTTTTGGCGAACCACTGCATGGCCGTCACTCCGGTAAATCAGTTAATCGCAATGTCACGGCGCGGGCCGGTTCATTGCAACACTTCGGGAAAGAGGGATGCGGCCAAGGCCACGAACTCGCGCGATGCCTTCCCCCGACGCTCCAGTTCAAACACCCCAAGCCCCTCACTGAACGAACGCCGGTAAACCGTGCGCTGGTGCAGACGGGGTTTTACAAATTCGATGCCCTTCAGCGCGACCAGGGCGGCGGCCGCTTCGTCGGTCTCGCGCACGGCCCGGTGCGTATCGCCGCGATTGATAAAGGCCTGGACACGAGGCCTGTTGTCCTTGCAGCAGGCATCGACCATGGATACGAAACGCTGGGTCGACCAGATATCCGCCTGGCTCGGTGTAACGGGAATCAGGATACGAGACGCCATGGCCATGGCCTTCTTCATGCTGCTCAGATCCGCGGTACCCACGTCAGCCAGTCCCATCACCTGTGCATCGTCGGCGGCCGCTTTCATACCGCGCAGGCCCGTCACCCCATCGACGGGCGGGTCGTAGCCCTCCTCCTCGCGCACTTCCAGCACGTCGCTGAGTGTCGCCTGCGGATCAAGGTCAAAAGTTTTCACCCGCTCTCCCGCCAATGCGAGCCATATGGCCAGATTGAACGTCAGCGTGCTCTTACCCGAGCCCCCCTTCAGGCTGGCAACCACCGTCAACATGGGCAAGTACTCCCTACCTCGGGCCATCCACGGATGTGCGTGTCACGGACGCCGCCCACATGCCCCGGACGCACTCTGGACCTGAAGGTTCTGCCACTCATCATGGGCCGAGTGTGGCGCGACTGACGGTTCAACGCCAGAAGGGGAACCCTCCAACACCACCGGGGTAACGCATTGAGCCCAGACCGGGCAAAACGATCGCCCCGGAAGGATCGGCACCCCTTTGCACCGGGTAGCCCCCGGGCGCGTAGGGCATGCCGCCCGGGCCCGCATGGGGATAGAGCGACCCGGCCGCCTCCGGCCAGGGTAATTGCCCGTCCGACTCGGACTCTTCGCGATAGCGTGGTTGCCGGGGATCGGGCGCGGGCTCGGGATCGCCGCGATAGACATAGCCGGGATCACTGAGCCCGGGACGGGACGGCCATCCCCCAGGACCGAGGTCCGACATCCCCGGACCCGCGGCGCCGTTCCCCGCGGCGCCGTTCCAGGCGCGCGAGGAGCGCGGGATAGGATGCGCGCCTGCGTGGGGATAGCGGCCCACGATCCCTGTGCGTCCCTGAAGTCCCGAGCTGTCTTGACCTCCGTTCCACGAGGAA
>JBMYTY010000224.1:0-3927 GCA_049604855.1 Gammaproteobacteria bacterium
GGCCGCCTTGCTGGCGCGGTAGCTGTGCCAGCCGCCCATGCGGTTGTCGCTGATACTGCCGACCCGCGCCGAGAGCAGGCCGTAGCGGACCGGGTGCTTACGCGGCAGCATCGCCTCCAGTGACTGCACCAGCATCATCGGCCCCACGGTATTGAGTTGGTAGGCGTAGGCGAGCTGCGCCGGATCGAGATCGGCGAGGCGCTTCTCTGGACGATGTCCGCCCCCATGCAACCATCCGCTCGCGATGAGCACCCAGTCTGGTGAGGGCGCGTCGGCAATCAGGTCGGCGTTGAGGGTTTCCGATCGGCTGAAATCCAGGGGGCGGTCATAGTGATCGCATTGAATGGGGGGCAGGGCCTCGGGGGCCCTGCTGAGGCGGATCAGGCGCATATCGGGATGCGCGCGTGCGAGGGCTTCACATAGCGCCGCTCCTATTCCGCCCCCGGCACCTGCCACCAGGGCGGTGCGGGGCAGGGTATCGGGGTCCTGGTCCCGGTGGCGGTCGAAGAGCATGGCGGCCTCGTTGCGGTATGCGAACCAGGCCACAGGGCTAACTGAATTGGTTCGGGAAAAGCACCCGCTCGCGTTACGGGTGGTGGAGGACAGCGGTGTCGGGCCGTTATCGCCGCGCCGCGTCCACCGGGTAGCGGGGCCGGATGTCGAAGGGATAGCGGTACACGGCCTGATCCGTGGCGGTGAGCAGTTCGATTTCCTTGATGCCGTGACCGAATGGCAGAGTGGCGGTCCAGTAGGCGCCGCTTTGGTAGTTGATCGGTTTGGCCTCGATGCGTGAACCGTCGACGGCGATACCGTGCACGTTCACCAGCCGGTTCAGGGCCCCGTCCAGGCGGATTCCATAGCCAGGGAACATGCCCCGCGATATCTCGCTCAGGCGGACCGTGACGCCGTCGGCGCCGTCTCCGTCCCACAGCCCGTTAAGGGGCAGGCGGGTGGAGCGGGTCTGACGGGGCAGACGGACGATGAGCTCACCCGCCAAACGTTGCAGGGCCTGGTTCTCCTCCAGACCGGTGTCCAAGGGCAGGTTGATGGCGGCGTAGGGCTTGCCGTCCGGATGCCACTTGCCAACCCATTCACCGCTCTGGGTGCGGTAGGGGTAGGACACCCGCACGAAGGTCTCCGGGACCTGTTCCGTGTCGGTCGCCCGCGCTGGGCCCGAAGCAGAGGTGTGCGCTTCGGCCTTGGGTGCCGGTTCTTCGATGCGGTAGGCGAGCGCGGACAAGACCCCGGGCAGTTCAGGCACGAGAGGCAGGGCCAGATGCAGGGTCGGGCCCCCGTTCCAGCGCTGGCTGGGGGTGTGCGTGACCCAGGCCTTGAGCCCATCCCAGCGGGCGCCGCCCAGGGCGGTCTTGCTCTTGCCGGGGATGAAAAAGCGCTTGCGGTCGAAGGCGATCGAGGACAGATCGCTGGCCAGGTGATCCCGCCAAGTCTGCTCGCTGATGGCCTGGGGCGCCAGGCGGGAGGGCGCGGGTTCGTCCTTCTCGGGGGGTGCGGTGAACAGCTTGCTGAGGGTGAAAGGCTGGCTGTGTTCGATGCGCGATTGCGCCACGTAGACCTCCAGGCCACGCACACGTCCCTGGAAGCCCTGCGTGATCCGTCCCGAGTCGCCCTGGCTCATCTTCCAACCCGCGCGCAACGGCTGTCCCGAGGCATTGAGCCCGCGCACCTCGAGCAAGCGGTCCCGCTCACCCGACACCTGGTAGGCGACGCTGTCCTCTGCAACGCGGGAGACATGGAAGCGCAGGCCCGCCGCCTCCACCACCTCACCCGGCCGCAAGCGCGGTTTGAGGACCCGCACCTGGCCCGGTGCGCTGAAACGCAGACGGCCCTTGATGGCGTGGATGGACTCCACCGGGACGCCCGGGCGTAGGCGTATCCACTTGGCCACCTGCGCCTGGCCGTTGAATCCGTGGGTGCTGGTCGCCGGCTCCTGGTTGCGGTTGCCATTGGTGACCTCGGACAGCTTCGCGCAGCGCTCATCGCGCAGGAGGTCATCGCCCTCCGCGTCCAGGACCTGGGCCACGCTCAATGCGAGTTCGAACTTCGGTGGTGGCGGGGGAAAGCCCTTGGCGGCCGTCGGGGCCTCGGCCTGGGGTAGGGCCACGTTGCCCTTGACGACCACCTCGAGCACCCCCGAATCGTTGCGCCGAACCTGGTCGAGATCGACCGCGAACGCGCCGGAGCGGAACAGCGGAGGCGCCTGATGCTTGGGCAGTGTGAGCGCGGGCAGAGCGCGGTAGAGGCCGCCGTCGGCATAGATCGTGGGTTGGGGATCGATCTGGTCCTCGTCCGGCGGCCTACCGCCCCCTCCACCGGCCAGCCCGAACAGCCCGCCCATGGCCTCGCTGAACACGTCGTCCAGCGCGTTGACCGCATCGCCGTCCAGGGCGGCGTCGAAGCTCAGTTCCGCGTCGGTGGCCGTCACGCTGAGGTTGCCGAGAATGCCCGCCAGGGTCGGGGACAGCGCTTGGCTGTCGGCGGTGAGCTGCTCCAGGCCCTGTCGAAGCACGGACCCGGTCTCGTGATTCCAGGCCGAGTCGGGGCTGCTCAGGGTGACATTGGCTTGCAGCCCCAGGGCCACGGGATCCACCGCGAGGGACACGGCGGCGCGTTGTACCGCGGGCGCCTTGCGGACCGCCTGGGCGGTCATCATGCCTGGCAGGCCGCCCCAGGCCGGTCCCGCCCGGGCCGGGACGAAGACCATGAGGCTGGCGAGCTTGCCCTGGCGGTAGGTGCTCCAGGTGCTGAGGTCCTGGGTGGCCGCGGCGCTGCGCTCAATCCGCTTCAGCATGGCGTCGCCATGGGCCATGTCGTTGGTCAGGACCAGCCAGTCGGGCTGTTGCTTCAGATAGAGCGGCGCCTCGCGCGGGGTCTTCGGGGTATCGGCCTCCGGGCAGGCGAGGGGATCAGGCTTGGACGGCTTGCTCAGTCGGTGCCAGCCTGCGCGGCCCGCGTCCTCCAGCCGGAAGTGGTGTTCGAATTCAGCCAGCGTATCCGCGTCGAACTGACCGGTCACGAGCACCATGAACGATCCGCCGCGTGCGCGATTTCCCTTCGTTTCGGCAGCGCTCTCATCGCCATGGGCGTGCAAGGCCACCAGGGCATGCTCCATCGCGTCACGCAGGGGCGAAGGGCCTTTAAGCAGACGGTTCATCAGCCCGTCGCCCGGGCCCGGCTCCGCATCCGCGTCGGGTAGGCCGAACAGCCGGGTCTGAAGGGTCTTGGCCTTGCCGATGTCCAGATGGCCCAGGGCGATCAATCGGCCATTCGCCAAGGCCGATTCGGCCTGCTCGATCCGCTCGGGCGGGGGCTCGTTGAGCCAGAACCAGACATAGGCCCCCAGTGCCAGGAAGACCAGAAGCGCCATGCCCAGGAACGCGAGGACGAGTGGAGCCCGTCCGCGTCGGGCGTTGCTGGCGGGAGCCGGGGGCGGACCGGAACGGGGGGTTGTTGCGGCTGGCGGGACTGACCCCGGAGTTGTCGCGGGCTTGGCGGTTCGCTCGGCCGACTCGATCAGTACCTCCAGACCCGCCGCCCGGAAGCGCTCCGCAATAAGCTCAAGACTGGCGCGGTCATCACCGCTCTTGAGCTTGGCGCGCACCCCGGAGAGCAGAAAGCGTTCGACCTTTTCAGCGGGCAGGTGGGTGAGCGCCATAAGGTCCTGGACGGCTCGATCACGGTCCGTCCCGGGGTAAAGTCGTCCCTTGGATAACAGCTGAAATGCCATGCCCACGAATCCCTCTTCCGGCGAACCCCGCACCGGGGTGTTTGAATCCGCAGCTTAGAAACCGGTTTGGCGTCATTCAGTGCGCTGGGTCACATATCTCACCACAGTCCCTGGGGAAGCTCTGAATGAATCGTGCACGGCGCCTTGGCGCACGATATCGCCCAGCTCCGCGTTGCGAATCT
>JBMYTY010000225.1:0-3927 GCA_049604855.1 Gammaproteobacteria bacterium
GCATCGACGACCCGGCATCGACGACCCGGCATCGACGACCCGGCATCGACGACCCTGGGGAAACCTCACTCAAGGTCGAAACGGATCAAACGTTCCGTGTCGGCTTCAAAAGTTCCCGCAAGAGCAATCTCGCCACCCCGTGTCAAACTCACGGGAGCCTGATGGATCTCTCCGTCGGCCTCATCGTCGAATCGAACGGAACTGCCATTGGCACTGAGATTGACCAAGGCAACCTCGTCACCACTCCACTGCAACTGCGCATGGCGGCGTGATACATGGGGGTGGGGCACGACGATGTCGCAGTCGCTGGAACGACCAATCCAGACGGGATTCGTGTCGCTAGCAAAGGTGTAGGTTCTTTCACCCAGCTTCAGGGTGATACGTGCACCATCCGACTCAGCGGACTCAGCGGACTCAGCGGACTCAGCGGACTCAGCGGAATGGGACGCCTCCGGGGCTGACTTCTCCTCGGGTTCGTCCATACCCACCTCCAGCTCGCTGATATCCAGGTCGGCGGAGTCATCCGCGACCGGCTCGTCCTGGCCGGTCGGCTCTACAGAAGCCGGTGCGGAGGCAGGTGATGGCTCGGGTGGATCCATCCGTCGCGTCGCGCTCTCGGCACGTGATCGCGCATCAATGACGAGGCGGCGCGCGCCTGCTTCAGGCGCGTCTTCCCAATCCGCGAATTCCGCGGACCGCTCATGCCCGCTCAAGGCCTTGACCGCCGCCGAGGCTATGAGCACTTCACCGGGTCCCGCCACGGCCAGGAGTTCTCCCGCCGTATCCAGGCCCGGCCCAACCATGCGACAGGTCTCCGAGACCTCCACGGGACCATAGGAGAGCGCGATGCACGCACTTCCGTCGATCCCCTGCTTGGGGTCACCAGAGGCCTCTCGAAACCATTCCAGGATTCCAACCGCGACATCTAGGGCCGCGCTCGCGCTGGGGAACGAACAATGCATGACATCGCCGTCGTTGCCGCGGATCACGCCGTGACCCGCGACCACATGGTCATTGATGGCCGTGCGTGCGTGTCCCATCTGTTGCTGCGCGAGCCAACCCGTCACCGTGTCTTCCATGCTGGGCGCGATATCGAGCTCGATGAATAGCGTTCCCTGGGGGTTGCTGAGTGTGGGCATGTCAGGAATGTCTCATGCTGCGTGATGGGAACGCGGATCAAGCGTCCAGCGTCAGTGCCGTCTTGGGGATGGAGACACAGGTCAGGCAATGACCTTTTTCGACATCGGCATCCGGCTCCGTAACGTACTCGACACTGCCGGCCTGGATGGCCGTGGCGCAACTGCCACAGCCTCCCGCCCGGCAACCGCAATCCAGGTTGAGTCCATTGCTCTCAGCGAATTCAAGCAGCGAGGCCGAAGCGCCATCCCACACCAGGGTCTTACCGCTGCGTGCGAATTTCACTTCCAGCCCCTCATGAACCTTGGACTCCTCCTCGGAATGGGCCACCTTCTTCACCGATGCCGGACCAAACGCCTCGAAATGCACATCGGCTTCAGGCACGCCCCACTCGCCCAGCCCCTCGGTCAGAGAAGCCATCATCGGAGGTGGCCCACAGATGTAGAAACTGTAGTTATGCGACGGGAGCACACGCTTGAACAGGTCCACGGAGACCCGTTCCGCGTGCTGGAAATCCTCGCCCTCCTCGTCCCCGTCCAGCGGATCTGAGTAGCAGATTTTCAGTTTCACGTTCGGATGGTCCTTCGCCTGCTGAGCGATGAACTCCTTCATCACGTGTTCAGAGCTGTTGCGAACCCCGTAGAAGAACCAGATTTCCCGCTCTGAGTTCTGATGGCACAGGTAATTCAACATGCTCAGAACCGGCGTCAGGCCAATCCCGCCGCCGATCAGGACGACGGGTTTATCGCTTTCCACATCCAGGTAGAAATGACCACTTGGTGCCTTCACGTTGATCACCTGCCCCTCGCGCAGGTCGTCATGGAAGTGGCTGGAGCCCTTGCCTGGCGGCAGTTCCGGCTTGTCTCCCGGTGGCGGGATACGCTTGATCGTCACCCGGTAGTACTCGGGATGAACAGGGGCATCCGACAGCGAATAACAGCGCGTCAGCGTCCCTCTGTTCTCGGGGAGTTCGAGCTGAAATGTCAGGAACTGGCCAGGGAAAAAAGGCGGGAGCGGCTGTCCGTCATGAGGTGCAAGGTAAAAGGAGCAGATGCTATCCGCCTCCAGGACCTTCGCCTTCACGATGAACTTCCGCAGCCCGGACCAAGCCGGACCATGACCACCCGCCAGTTGCCCCAGGGGGCTGCTGGCCTGCTCGATCCGGGTACCGAGTAATTGTTGTTCCAACGCGAACTGGCGCCGCGCACGCCCCTGGCCCGTCCAAAACCCCAAAATCAGGGAGATGACATAGGCACCGATCAACAGCAGGACCGCACTGCCCAACCATTGGACGAAATCAAACTCCACGGATGTGCCTCCCCGCCGACAAGGCGGTCCGAGACCCGCATGGCCGCGGGCACTCCGACTTGGATGGATGAGACGCCATGATCAGAACTTCCGCCGGATTTCGAAACGAATACCCGAGACGTTTTCGAGGCCTTCGCGCGAACCGAACATGGCATCGGCACGCAACAGCCACTTCTCGTCCAGAACATGCTGATAACGCAGACCGAGACCGACCTGTTCACCGGGTGCGTTACGTCCCGCCGCATCTCCTATGGTCTGCACGGTAGCGAGTTCGACGACGATCTGTTGTTCCAGGTTGAACAGGTACTCCACGCCCAGGGCTCCACCCCAGGTATTGCGCGCGGTCGCGTCCAGCGTGGGGAAGCCTGTCAGACCATCGGTCTCGAAGTTGATACCGGTGTTTTTCAGAACACCGCCTGCTCCCGCGTCACGAGCCAGCGATTGCGGGGTGTCCAGACCGAGGAACACGTTGGCGTATGGGACCAGGGTGAGCGGCTCACTCGTTATCAGTGAGTTCTCAATCAGGAACAGAGTGCCATCGGCCGTCTCCGCGGCACCGCCCGCGCGACTCTGGCCGAAGTTGTGAATCACACGGATGCTGTTGGACAACCAACCGCCGTAGCGCTTGGTGAACGCGGCGGTGACGTTGTGATAATCCTGATCGTCGAGGTCATCCTCGCCATCGGTGAAGCCGTAGCCGAACTCCCAGTAGCCTTGATTGGCCTCGACGAATGCCGTCACGGCAAACAGGTTCGCGCCGTGCTCGGCGACCGTACCCGCCGGCTCGATCATGCCGCCGGAACTGACATCGTCGAAAGCCGCGAGAAAGGTGATATCCATATTGGAGATATCGAGCGACGGGCTGTTCAGCGCGGGGATGGTGAATGCCAGACCGGTGACGATGTCCTCCATCCAGACTCCGTTCTGGAACAACAGCGGCATCTTGCCGAAAGCGATCGGCAGGTCGAAGCTGCTGTAATCATCAGAGAACCCCGCGCTGATCTGCCCAAGATCACCTTCGAAGAACAAGGTGTCCGGATTCAGATCGAACTTGAGCTGGCAATCGTCAGGTGTATCACCCGCGATTTCACAGCGGGTGAAATCGCCGTTGTTATCCAACGGACGCACCGAGGCATGCAGGCGCTCGGTACCGGTGAGTTTCCAATCCAGTTCGAGATTCAAACGGGTGGCGATTTGCCCCGTCTCCACCGCGCCGTTGTCATTCCATGCGATGGCATTGCGCCAATCACCGTAAACAGCGAATGAGTGGGCACTGGGGTTCTTTGAGCCCCAGCCATGGCCAGGCGAGTCAAACTGGCCCGCCACGTAGATGGGTTGACCGATTTCGATAGCGGGCCGGGGGTTGGTGACCGCGCGCTTGCCGCCATAGATCTCCAACTGAGCCTCAATGTCGTAAGGCTTTTCCTCGTAGCTGGGATCGGGCCCGAAGGTATCGCGTTGGAAATCGACCTGTTTGGCGGC
>JBMYTY010000226.1:0-3927 GCA_049604855.1 Gammaproteobacteria bacterium
TACTGGTTGAAACCTCGCACCCGGGCAACATCGGGGCCGCCGCGCGTGCCATGAAGACCATGGGACTGGAGCATCTATCCCTGGTGCGACCGAAGCAGTTTCCCTGTGCCGAAAGCACGGCCCGGGCTTCCGGTGCCGACGACATCCTGGCGCGGGCGCGGGTTCACGATTCCCTGGGGGATGCTCTCGCGGGCGCACGATTCGTCATCGGAACCAGCGCGCGACTTCGAAGCCTGCGTTGGGAACAGCTGGACCCGCGCGTGGCGGCGGGCAGGTTGTATGTCGAGTCGGCCAGTGGCGAGGTCGCGGTGGTCTTCGGTCGGGAGCGGTCCGGGCTGAGCAACGAGGAGATGGATCTGTGTCACGCGTTGCTGCATATCCCGACCAATCCGGATTACCAGTCGCTCAACCTGGCCATGGCGGTTCAGGTGGTTGCCTATGAACTGCGGATGAGAAGGGACGCGGGAGCAGACGCTACCGCACCGGCTGGCGACGCCGATTCAGAGTCGGATGAAGACCGTGCCACCTTCGCTGAGATAGAGGGTTTTTATGGTCATCTGGAGCAGACCATGGTGAAGATCGGCTTTCTCGATCCGGAGGCTCCACGTCTGTTCATGCGCAGGATGCGCCGCCTGTTCGGACGAACACGGTTATACCAGGATGAAATCCACATCCTGCGGGGAATACTCAGCACAATGTCCCGCCGTATCCCGTAACCGTCCCGTGGGTGCGGACCTCGTGTCGCTTGGTAACATCAGCGGCTGTCAATATTCCACCCCGTCGACCGGGGATGAGTGAGCTTCTAATGGGTATTTCCATCACTGAGACCGCCGCTGAGCGGGTCAAGCAAGCGCTTGAGGGGCAGGCCGACGCCTCGGCCCTCAAGATTGGCGTCAGTTCCAGTGGCTGTTCGGGTTACATGTATGACCTGGATTTCGTGACCGGTGCCTCGGAAGACGACCTCGTTTTCGAGGAGCATGGTGTGAAGGTCATAGTGGACCGTAAGAATCTCCCGTTTATCGATGGGCTCAGGCTCGATTGGCGACGGGAGGGGTTGAACGAGGGTTTCGCCTTCGATAACCCCAATGCGAAAAATCTATGCGGGTGTGGGGAGTCCTTCCAGGTTTGATGCCTTGCAGCAGGGGCATTTTTCCCGTCGGGATTGCCTGTGTCGGCATGTGGCCCTAGAATTTGCTGCGCCTGCGAATAGGCCCGCAAACCCGCGTTACCACGCGGGTTTGTGTTATTTTACGCCGCTGTTTTCGTGGGCTGTCCCATACCTTCTGTAGCCCGGATTCCTGGAGTCACCCATGGCCATCGAACAAACCATTTCCATCATCAAGCCCGACGCTGTTGCCAAGAACATCATTGGCGAGATCTACAGCCGATTTGAGAAGGGCGGTCTGCGCATCATCGCCGCCCGTATGATGCATCTCAGTCGTGAGCAGGCGGGCGAGTTCTATGCCGTCCACAAGGAACGCCCTTTCTACGGTGAACTGGTGGATTACATGACCTCGGGACCCGTGCTGGTTCAGGTCCTCGAGGGTGAGAACGCCATCAGCCGGAATCGCGAGATCATGGGTACCACCAATCCCAAGGATGCCGCCCCGGGAACCATTCGCGCTGATTTCGCGGAATCCGTGGAAGAGAACGCAGTGCATGGTTCCGACGGTCCGGATACCGCGAAGGCCGAAATCGCCTTCTTCTTTGGCGACAACGGCGTTTGCCCGCGGACCCGCTGAGTGCACGAGCAACGGGACAGGGTGATGACGACGGTCACGTCATGGGGCGGAGGAGCGGTGTTCGCGCTTTCACCCTGGCGGATGTGGTCCGTGCGGCGCGTCGTCCCGTCCCGTTTCACGCGGGGGATGGTCCATGACTGACACCCGCGTCAACCTGCTTGATTTCTCGCCCAGCGCACTGACCGACTGGTTTGTCTCGCTGGGCGAGAAGCGTTTCCGCTCCCAACAGGTGTTGCAGTGGCTGTACCAGCGCGGCGAGGCGGACTTTGGGCAATGGACCAACTTCAGCAAGGACCTGCGCTCGCGACTTGCTGACATCGCCGAGGTTCGTCTGCCCGAGGTCCTGCACGAGCAGATTTCCAACGATGGCACCCGCAAATGGCTGCTGCGGCTGGACTGTGGCAACAGCGTGGAAACGGTGTTCATCCCCGATGGCGAGCGGGGTACCTTGTGCGTGTCCTCCCAGGTCGGCTGTGCCTTGAACTGCTCCTTTTGTTCGACCGCGACCCAGGGTTTCAACAGAAACCTGACCACTGCGGAGATCATTGGCCAGTTCTGGGTCGCCAATCGGAGTTTTGGTTATCCGCCCAAGCATGAGCGGGTGATCACCAATGTGGTATTCATGGGCATGGGGGAGCCGCTGCTCAACTTTGACAATGTCATGGCCGCCGCGGAGTTGATGATGGACGATCTTGCCTACGGACTCGGCAAGCGTCGCGTGACGGTGAGCACGGCCGGTGTGGTGAACATGTTCGGTCCGCTCAAGGCGGCGACGGACGTTTCCCTGGCGGTTTCCCTCCATGCCCCGTTCGATGAACTCCGCAACGAACTGGTGCCCATCAACCGCAAGTTTCCGGTGGCCGAACTCATCAAGGCGTGTCGGGAGTTTTCCGAGGGTTATCACCGGCGTCACATCACCTTCGAGTACGTGATGCTCGACGGCGTGAATGACAGTGACGAGCACGCGCGCGCCCTCACGCGTTTGCTTTCCGGTGTGCCTTCCAAGTTCAACCTGATCCCCTTCAATCCGTTCCCCGGCTCGCGCTACACGACATCGCCCCCGCAACGCATCGAGCGCTTCCGGCAGATTCTCAAGGCGAAGGGCTTTAACTGCATCACGCGCAAGACCCGGGGCGACGACATCGATGCCGCCTGTGGACAATTGGTCGGACGCTTTCAGGATCGGACCAGTCGTCGGGTGCGCATGAGTGCTGCCGTTGAAGCACCCACCGAGTCCGTTCAACCGCGCCCTGGGGGGCAGGGCTCGTGACGAACGACCGATTCGGCTTGGGCGGGGCCCTCGCGCTGATGCTGGTCGCGGGATCAGGTCTTAGCGGGTGCACGGCTACGGGGGGCGCTGCCCGACAGACTGACGAGTTGCCTCCCGAGCAGCGCCAGATCGTGGCGACGCGGATCAATCTGGGGCTGGAGTACATGAAAGTCGGTAATCATGCCCAGGCGATGGATGTGCTGACCGATGCGCGTACCCGCTTCCCTGATGTGGCCGGTGTGCACAGCGCACTCGGCATGCTCAACGAGCGCATTGGCGACATCAATGCTTCGAACCTGTCCTATGAACGCGCCATCGATATAGATGGTGTGGATGCGAATATCCGCAACAATTACGGCGGCATGCTGTGCCGGAAAGGAGATTACGAGGGGGCCGACCAACAGTTCAGGGTGGCGCTTGAGGATCGCCTCTACGCCACCCCCTGGGTGGCGGCCACCAACGCCGGGATCTGCGCCGCCCAGATTCCGGACCTGGGCAGGGCAGAGATCTATTTCCGGACGGCCTTGACCAAGAACCCACGCTTCGCCCCCGCGCTCTACCAGATGGCTCGGATGAGCCTGCGCTTGGAGCGTTACGTGGCCGGTCTGCAATACCTGGACCGGTTCTGGAAGGCGGCCCCCAAGAACGCTGAATCACTCTGGCTGGGTGTGCAACTGGCCCGTGCCGCGGGTCGGAAGTCCGACGCCTCCCAGCTAGCCTACGAGTTACGTACCCGTTTCCCCAGTTCGCCTCAGGCCGAACTCCTACTTCGTTAACCGCTGATGGATGTGCCAACAAACCGCCTCGATGAAGTCGATGACAACAATGGGGGCCCGGGTCGCTTGCTGCGCGAGGCGCGTAAGACGGCGGGCATCGACCAGACTGAAGTCGCGCGCCGACTCAACCTGGAGTTGC
>JBMYTY010000227.1:0-3885 GCA_049604855.1 Gammaproteobacteria bacterium
CGATGGCGCGGACCTCGTAGCCGTAGAATCGGCTGCCCAGGGCGCTTCCCATGACCCAGAGACCGATTCCCAGCAGAGGCCCCGGGATTTCGACATCCACCAGGCCGCTCAGGTAAAGGGGCGCCACCACGAGCACAGGACCAAATATCTGCGGGGCGATCAGCCCCAATCGTCCGCCGAGATAGTTTCCCCCGGCCGCGAGGGCGAGCACGAACAGCAGTTCCCCGGGGTGGGCGTCCATGCCCGTGAGCAGCATTTCGGCCTGGTCCCGCAATCCGTTGGTCTGGCCCGCAAGCGCAAAAGCGAGAACCAATACGGAAAGGGCAATGCGCAGGGCGTGGGCGGTGGCGATTTTGCGTTCATCGCCACCGTAGGATGTACCAATGACGATCATAGGGATCAATCCGCCGGGAACGGCGGCAAACACGGCGGAGATCCGGTCCATGCGCACCACGAAACGCAGATACGCCCAGGCCACCACGCCACCGAGCACGATGTAGGCGGGCACCATGGCGGCGCTGAGGGGCCAGCTCGCGGCACTTTCCAGTACGTCCGGCGTGAACTTGCTGGCCAGAAAAAGTCCGAGAATCGTGAGTATCGCGGTACGCAGATTCTCCGGGACCTTGACCGGAACATGGGCCAAGCCGGCCACCAGGGTGGCGATAAGCGGCCCCAGCAATAAGGCCAGCGGCATATTCAAGCCGATGCCCATGGCGGCACCGACGGCGCCTATGCCTAGCGCGAGTGCGGTTCCGCGTGTGCTTGATGGTCCGTTCACTGGGGGGATGAATCGCGACGGGAGGGCAGCGATGCTGGCACGTGCATGGGCTCGGTTCCAGCGCTGTGCCGCATGGATCCGAGGCACCAGGGCGGAAAGCTTCAAGGCGTCGTACTCACCGGGCTGACGCCCCGTGTGTTGTGCTTGATCCAGATCATCCCCGTGTCATGAAGCGAGAATGTTCCGATGGTAATCCGGACCCCAGGGGCGAATCCTTACACCAGTGACCCAAACCGGGAGGCCATGTCCCTGGACACGCGGCTCGACAAGCAAAATGAGGGGGAAACCCTGGATAGCTCTGAGTTCCGTGGCTTGATGGACCAGCTCGTGGAGGGTGTCCTCGTGCTCGACGAGGGCGGTGTGGCCCTGTTCGCCAATCCCGCGGCCGCCGTTCTCCTGAATCGTCCGGTTGATGGGATCGTGGGCCATGGCGTCGGTCTTCCGATCAGTGGAGAGGGAGATCAGGAGGTCGAACTGGAGGTTCCGGGTGTGGAAACCCGCTCGGTGTTGATGGGGGTGTCGCGCATTGAATGGCAGGGGCGACCAGCGAACCTGGTCTCGCTCTGGGATATCAGTGAGATCAAGGCGAGCCAGGATCGGCTCCGGCAGGCCGCCGCGGTTTTCGAAAGCACATTGGAGGGCGTGATCATCACGGACGCGCTCAATCGCATCCAGAATGTGAACCGTGCCTTTACCCGGATCAGCGGATACAGCGAAGCGGAGGTGCTGGGGTGCACACCCGCCATGTTCAGGGCGGACCCGGGAAACGAGGATTTCGATTCCATTCGGGTGAGTGTTGACGAGACCGGCCGTTGGCAGGGGGAGGTGGCCTACCGGCGAAAGTCGGGAGAGGTTTTTCCCGCCTGGATGAGCATCAGCGCAGTCCGCGACGAAGAGGGTGACCTGCTCTACCTGGTGGGGGTGTTATCGGATATCACCGAGGTGAAGGAGTCCGAGGAGCGCCTGCGGCACATGGCGCATTTCGATTCGCTTACGGACCTGCCCAACCGCGTGCTCTTCCACAGCCGTCTGGATCACGCTATTGACCGGGCGCGGCGCGGCCGGAACCGCGTGGCCGTGATCTACCTGGACCTGGATGACTTCAAGATGGTGAACGACAGTCTCGGCCATGGGGCCGGCGACGAGTTGCTGCGCGCCATGGGGAGCCGAATGGTCAATGCGCTGCGTGTGGATGACACGGTCGCCCGCTTGTCCGGTGACGAGTTCGCCGTGGTCATCGAGGGCGTCGCGGACGTGGCGGGCGTTTTGACCGTCGCATCGAAAGTACACGGGATTCTCAACGAGCCCGTGACCCTGTCCTCCGGGCAGGTGGCGCGGGTCGGAGCGAGTCTGGGTATCGCGTTTTATCCCGACGATGGTGAGGGCAGCGTGGAGTTGATGCGCAACGCTGATGTGGCCATGTATCGGGCCAAGGAGCCCGGCAGGGAGAAGATTCAGGTCTACACGCCAGACCTGACCAAGGACGCCATGGGGCGTTTACGGCTGCGTACGCGCTTGAAGGATGCCATCGACCATGACGGGCTCCGCGTCGTCTTCCAGCCGCAGTACCGGCTTGAGGACGGCGCGCTTGCGGGACTTGAGACCCTGGCGCGCTGGAAGGACGGGGAGTTCGGCGAGATATCACCCGGGCGTTTCATTCCGATTGCGGAGGAAACCGGGTTGATTGATGAACTGGGTGATCACGTGATCGAGCTGGCATTCGCCCAACTCGCCCGATGGCAAACCCTGGGTCTGCGCGTTCCGCGGCTCGCCATCAACGTATCGGCCCGTTCCATCGTCTTGTCGGACTTCCCCGAAACGCTTATGGCGCATATGGCGGCCCACGGTGTGGAGCCGGAAGCCGTCGAACTGGAGATCACGGAGAGTGCCTTGATGGCCGACCCGGAAGCGGCGGGAAAAAACCTGGAGTGGCTTGCCGAGAGAGGGTTCGCCATCGCCATCGATGATTTCGGTACCGGCTATTCCAGCCTGGGATACCTTCAGCGCTTCTCGGTGCACCGCTTGAAAATTGATCAGAGTTTCGTGCGCGGCTTGCCCGACGATCACAATGCGGCGGCGATTTGTCGCACGGTGATCGCCTTGGCGCGTGAGTTTGAGGTGGATGTTATCGCTGAGGGCGTCGAGCTTGGGGCGCAGGCGGACTTTCTTCGCCAGGCCGGATGCGATGAGGTGCAGGGTTTTCTGTTCGCCCGTCCGCTTGAAGTCGCGGCGTGTACCCGTTTACTGGAGGAGGTTCGGTCGGGCGGCGAGGCCTGAGCCGGGAGGCCGCCGTCCGTCTCAACCCCCGGGCCGGGGTTTGACCTCGATAAGCAGGCGCAAGGCCTCAGTGTCCCGCAGGTTCCCGAACAAGCGGATGCGATCACGGTCCGGCAGATCAAGCAGCAGGGTGGGGGTCATGACGACATCATGTTCGATCGCCGCCGCCGGATCGCACAGTGTGTCGTGCACAGTCAGCCGCAGTCCCAATGGGACCGTCTCGAACAGGGCACGGAGCGAGGCTTCCAGCCGCTCGTTCCGTGGGGTCCGACCTGCGATGAACAGGTGGGCTAGGCCGGTGGTGGCCATTGGACAGCTCCTTTGGGGGGTGTTGGCTTCATGCCGTAAAGGGGGATTCGTCGAGAACGGATTGGACGATCATCCGGATCTGGTCCGCATCCAGCGGTTTGCGCGCCAGCTCAAACTCGGCGCCGTCCCGCATGGCGTCGCTCAATTCGTCCATGAACTCCTGATAAAAGGCCGTCATGATCTGGATGGGTACATCGGGAAACCCTGATTGCAGCGCACGCAGGGTCTTAACGCCTCCCATGCCGGGCATTCGCAGGTCCAGGAACACCAGATCGGGTCGCGTTCCCGCCGCGATTTCCAGGCCGCGCTCGCCCGTCTCGGCGGTCAGCACGGTATGACCGGAATCGATCAGTGCAAGTTCAAAGGCATCCCGGACGCCTTCTTCGTCATCTATCACCAGGATGTTTCTGTTCATTGTCTGCCCCATGGGCCGTGTGTACGGCTACTCATGATTGTTCCCTGATGGTGCTCTCTTCGGGGATGGTGCGCTCTTCGGGGAGCGCGATTCGTCGTTGTTGTTG
>JBMYTY010000228.1:0-3852 GCA_049604855.1 Gammaproteobacteria bacterium
CGCCCGGCGACGTTGTGGTAGACCTTGCTGCCGCTGCCGAAGCGTTCGTTGTCCACGGTGGAGAAGTAATGCTCCATGTTGATCCATTGGCCGACCACCAACGGGCCGGTGAGGATGTTCTCCAGCAGGCGGTTCTTGGGGTCGGCGCGGTAGTCGTAGGAGTGCAGGAAGGCGCGCCCCTCCAGGGTGATGGAGCGGGTCAGCTCGCGCCGACCGATGACGAAGTAGGCGTTGCGTGACAGGCCCCATTCGGGCCGGACCTGGGACCAGTCCATGGCATTGCGTTGAACGCCGCGCATGGCCGCGCCCGGGTCCTCGCGCCGCGCCTTCTCCGTGGTCTCTATGCGCAGTGTCGGAAGGCGCTCCTGGGCGCACAGCCGGGCCGCGGCGGTCAGGCCGTTGCGCAGGCGGTCGAGATAGACCAGGTGCGAAGGCGGAAGGAGTTCGAGGTCGAACAGTTCGATCTCGTCCGTGGTGGTGTTGTGCAGGGCGGGCAGGAACCAGCTGTCGTCCGGGATGTCGAGGCCCATCTTCTTGAGTTTGACGCGTACGCGCGGCTTGTTGGCCATCTGGGCAAGCACACGGGCGTTGGTGAGGCCGTGGTCTCCGCCACAGGCGCCGCAATCCAGGGCCGACTCGTAGGGGTTGTTCTCGGATTGGCTGCCATGGCCGGTGAGCAGGATGAAGCGGGAAAAATCGCCGGTGAGTCCGATGGATGTGAGCGCGGTGGCCACGAAGCGGGCCTGTTCATCGATGGAGAAGCCGATGCGCCCCAGTTGCTCCATCTGCAAACGGGCGAACTGCGGGTTGATGCGGTAGGCGCCGCGCAGGCGGGCGATGAAGGTCTGTTCCTTTTCGCTGTACAGCTTGAGTTCTTCGACCAGGGCGGGGGCGTCGGTGCGGTGGAACAGCGCGGCCTCGCGCAGCTCCCTGACCATGTCGTCCGTGATGCGCTCCGGAGGAAGATTGAACTCCTGCTCGATGGCCTTTTCGATCACGGTGCGCTGCACGGTGCGCACGATGGAGTCGGCCTGTTCGCGGTTGAGCTTGTCCAGCAGCAGGTGGGTGCTGGGTTGGTCCTCGTCGAGATGGCCGCGCCAGCGGTGATAGGTCTGGGGCAGAAGTGTTTTGCCGACCATGTCGAAACCGAACAGCAGGCCGATGGCCTCCACGGTCACAAAGGGTGAGAGCACGGACTCCTTGAGCTCGTGCATGGCCTTCTCCAGGGCGGTGATGGCCGCCGGGTCGCGATGGCCGGCGGTGGACATCTCGAGGACCAGATTTTTCGGGGTCAGCAGCACCGGGCAGAGGTGGTTCTCGCTGCCCTTGCCGAGCTCGATGAAGCTCACCGGAACACCGAAGAACCCGGCGATGCCGAAGGTCTGGTAATCGCCCACACTCTCCAGGTGACGGCGGATGCGCTCAGAGCGCGTGTCGATGCAGAACAGTGCCTGGACGAAGGGACGTTTATCCCGGTCCTGCTCCGGTCTCAGGCTGAGCTCGGCGAGCAGTCTATCCATGGCATGGGCCTCCATGGCGCGTAACCAGATCATGCCCTCGCGACGCTCGAACTCGCGCAGCAGCTCCAGGGCACGGCTGAGGCCCAGGGGTGTCAGCTTCTCGAAGGCCCCCGGTTTGCCGACACGGGACGACAGGGTTTTGAGGCGTTCGGCCTGGGTTTGGGCCTCCTCGGTGCACAGGGCGTCGGCGTATTCGTGGAACAGGCGTGCGATGGCCGCCGGACGCCCGATGCTCAGGGTGGTGTCCAAACGATGGGCCATGTGGGGCAGGACATCGGCACCGTGGAAGCGTTGGCGCAGCCAGGTTTCGGCGGGCCGTTCGTCGATCAGGGTCTCGATGTCCAGACGGCTGCGCGGGTTGCCGCCCCGGACACGGCGGCTGATCAGCAGGCGGGCGACGGTGAGCCGAACGGCCAACAGGTCCACCAGGTCGCCCGGGTATTGCTCGGCCCAGTGGTAGTGCTGCGCCGTGGCGCGCCAGCGGATGAAGCCGGCCCAACCGTGCAGTCGCGCGATCTCGCGGGTGAAGTAGCCGGGCCAGTCGGTCTGCGGTACGCCGAGTTCGGCCATGATGTGGCCGATGACTGCCTCCGGACCGAGGGCGTCATCACCCGGTGCCTGGGCCGTGATCCGGTCCAGGAGTTGTTGAACATCACGCCCGGCCACGTCGCGCCAGGCTTGAAAGAAGCCCTTTTCGCGGCCGGGCATGGTCCACACCGCCTGGCCTTCGTCGAAGAAGTCGAGGCAGGAGTGAATGACCTTTTCGTCGACCTCGTCGGCGATCTGTGTTCCGGCCAGCAGGTCGATGGCTTCCTGTACCGGTGTATCGCCCAGCAGGTCGGAACGCAGGGCCTTGGCCAAGCCGCCGGGGACGGCGCCTGGAGAGGAATCCGTGCGCGCCGGAGCGCGCCCCGCCAGGGCCGCGTGGATGTGCTCCGGTTCGGCCAGGGCATGCGCCGTCATCACCGGATTCGCCGTCTGCGTCAGCAGGGCCATGAGGCAGGCCGGCAGGTCGATGCCGTCGACCGCACCCTGTGCGCGGACGAAGTCGGCCACCTGTTTTTCCAGGGTCTCCCGGTCCACCTCGCCGCGCTCCAGGTAGCCCTGGTATTGGACCCGGTCGAGGAAGCTGCGCGAGTGAAACAGGGTATTGCCCACCTCCACGGCGTCGGCGAACTCCAGGTGCTCCAGGCCGTGCAGGGGGTTGTGGTGGATGAATGAGCGCATGGGCCAGAAGAACGGCACCGGCTTGCCCGCCACGTAGACCATGGCGCGAATCTTCAGGTGCTGACCGAGAGCGGGGTTCATGACAGAGCTCCGACGGTGGCGACACCGGCCAGGGCGAGGGCGCCCAGGGTGAGGGCATAGGCCCAGGTGGCGAAGGCGCCCAGGTCAACGGTGGCCTTGGGGGCCGGCGGTCCCACCACCAGGCCCTGTATGAGTCTCGCGCCCGACCAGGTCCACAGCAGCCAGGTCAGCAGGACCACCAGCGCGGCGGGCAGGGAAGTGCTGATGCCCTGTCCGACCGCGGTGACCAGTGTGAAAAAGCCGGGAAAGACCGGAGTGGCCATGGCGGCGGTCACGGCGACCACCCAGAGGGCCGCGAGGCGTGGGGTATTGCTGGCCAGGCCGGTTTTGAGCCCGGCATAGGCCGCGCCGAAACGGCGTTCCACGTCGCCGGTCAGCAAGGTGAGCAGGGCCAGGGGAACGCTGAACCCCAGGGCTTGCAGGTGTAGGGCGTCGCCGCCCGTGCCGGAACGCGCCGATAGCCAGAGCAATGCCCAGGAGGAAATGGCGATGAACCCGGTCCACAGCCCGGCCTCGCGCAGGGCCAGGGCGCGGAAGGCGTAGAACAGGGCGGTCAGCAGGGCCCAGATGAGGATTTCGTAGGGAACCCCGCCGTCGGCCTGCATGAGGATCAGTACTCCGGCCTGCGGCCAGAGCAAGAGCAGAACGGAGCGCAACCAGCGGTTGCGGATACGCCCGAACAGTGCGCCGTACACCATGCTGAGCGGGAACAGGGGCAGGAACAGCCCGGCGATCAGGTAGGCCATGTCAGCTCCAGCGCAGCAGCACGTTGAGACGCCCGGCGGCCCCGACCAGGGCGCGGGACGTGGCGGCGTACAGGGTGTTCAGGTGCAGCTCAGCGGACACCAGGGCATAGGAGCGTTGCCAGAGCCGATCCGTCCAGTTGTTCGCGCCCTTGCGCGCGTGGTCGGAATAATAGGTAAGCACCCAGCCGAAGATGATCACCGCGCTGAGCAGGATGACCAGGGTGTCGAAGAAGAACAGGTCGACCCCGGCGGCGGCGTAGATGCTGGCGCGGAAGTCC
>JBMYTY010000229.1:0-3797 GCA_049604855.1 Gammaproteobacteria bacterium
AGGATCATACGAGTTTTCCGAGCATGCCGGCATTGGTGGGAGCGGTTTGTAACCACGATGGAGTCGCGGTGACAAACCGCGCCCACGGAGGGCTGGGTTGGATTGACACGGATGAGGTCATGGATGGCTGGCGGTCGTGCCGAACAATGAACGACAAGCCGTCAGGGTGCGGTTTTCCGCACCGGCCTGGGCCGGTGGATGTGCGGCGTGGCCGCACCCTGGATCGGTACATTCAGGGTGAGATCCGCTCCGCAGACGGTGCCGAAACGGATCTCACAGCCGTACCTCGGCAGATGCGGCCAGCTTGGGGGCCAGCAGCTCGGCCGGCAGCTTGCCTTTCATCTTCGCCTTGATCGGCGGCAGCAGCAGATCGTACAGGGCCTCGGCGCGGACGATCGCGGTCTCCGACGTCAGCGGTATCCGATACTCCAGGGTACGTGTCTCGTTGGGCGCCAAACGGGTATCCGCCAGCAACTGGGTCGCCTTGGGCGGCAGCGTCGGCTTGCCGGCCTCGTCGCCCAGCGTGTACCAGAAGGCGGCCTGGGGATCGTCCTTGATGGGATGGACCTCGTAGTTCTTCCACAGCTCCTTGCCGTCCTTGTCATAGGCGGCCAGCTTGATGAAGAAGTTGCGGAAGGGTGCACCCGTGGGATAGGCATGCGGCAGGCGGTTGCGTACGGTCAGGGTCGCCTTCAGGGTCTCGCCGGTCTTCTGGGTGGTCATCTCCAGGGCGAGTCCGCGGGTGATCATCTTGCCGTCGTGGCCTCCGGCCATGGTGTGATCGGCGATGGTCACGAACTCGCCGGCCTTGACCCGGCCCTGTTCCATCTTGGGCACGGTCACGATGGGCATGTGGCAGGCCTGACAGGCGATGAAATTCTCGCTGTCACGGTACTCCTGACCGGTGCGGCACAGGGGCGTGCCATGGGCGTTGCTGCGCTTTTCGTGGCATCCCATGCACGCATCGTTGCTCTTGAACAGGGCAGACCGGCCGCCCGTCAGGGGGATCGGATGATGGACGGGCGTCGGCCATTGTGCACCTTCGGGCGTGCGCTCCGTGGTATAGGTGTTGCCGCTCGGTCCGTACAGACCCAGGTCGTCGATCTCGTAGGCATCGATACCGTAGAGCGGCTTGCCTGCGGGTGAATCGGTGCCCTTGAATGCCTTGAACGAATGGCAGGTCACGCAGGAGACACCATCGGCGTAGGCCTCGGCCGCGTCCAGCTTCGTCTTCTTGTCGATTGCCGCGACCGGGGCATGGCACTTGAGACAGACGGGATATTTGCCGCCCTTCTTCACCCCTTCCACTGTCGGATCACCGACCACGTTGCGGTAGAAGGCCCCGTGTATCGGATCCTCGAGTGCCGAGCTGTTGGCGTGCATGGATCCTTTCCACTGGGTGTAGATCTCCTCGTGGCACTGCTTGCAGGCCTGTGGGCTGACGTGGTGTACAGAGTTCTGCTCCTGCGCCTCGACGAGACCGGCAAGCAGGCCGGCCGAGGCGAGGGCCGCCCAGGCAAAAAACTGCATGACTCGCGACATCGGATCCTCCGCTTGGTAGTGGTGGTGATTCATTGGTTGGTTATCAGTGTTGCATTGGGTCTCGGGGCAGCCGCATCGCTCGCGGTCGATACGACCTTGTATGCGGGGCAGCTGGCCCGTCCATTGCGCCGACGGTAGTGACGAGACGGTTCTGGGCCTGTGTGCAACGATCAAGTACGAGTTTCGTTCAACGTCTGACCTGGCAACGTCGTTCGAGGGTAAGGCAGAGGATGAAGCTCCGGCACGCTAGCGAGTCTCCCGCTCCACCAGGTGATCGGCGATCATCTCCGTCAGGCTCACCACCGGGATGTCCATGTTGTATCTCTCTATGCCCTCTTCGAGCTGGATTCGGCAGGTGGCGCACATGGTAACCATGCGTTGCGGTTCCACCTCCTCGATTTGGGCCTTCTTGCGCTTGAACGCGGCTCGGCGCAACTCGTCGGCGCGCTCGTTGGCGCTGACGCCGCCTCCGGCGCCACAGCACCATTGGAAGGCCCCGTGCTCCTTCAGGTCCACGAAATTCTCGGCGACCAGGTCCATCAGGTTACGTTGTTCGGCGATGACGCCGCTCTTGCGGGCCAGGTTGCAGGGGTCGTGCAGAGACAAGCGGTCGGTTGCCTTGTCGTGTGTCTCGAGCTTGCCTTGTGCGCGCAAGTCGTCGAGTACCTCCAGGATGTGGAAGACCTTGAAGGGGTAGGACTGCTCGATCAGGTTGGGGCCCTCCCAGCGCACGGCCGTGTAGGCGTGGCCGCACTCGGGCGAGATCAGGTTGCTTACTCGCAGCTTCTCCGCCACGACCAGGATGCGCCGGATCAGCTCGGCGGCGATGTCCTTGCTGCCGATCTGGACGCCGGCGTTGGTGGCCTCGTAGTAGTCCGAACTCAATGTCCAGGTGACACGGGCCTGATGGAAGATGCGGGCGATGGCCTCCAGGTACTCGGGAAAATTGATGATCTCCATGGAGGAGAGCAACACCAGATAGTCGACGCCCTCGCGGTCCACGGGAACCGTCAGCCCGGTGCTGGCTTCCACGTGCTTGATCTGGGCGGCCAGGGTCTTCCATTGCAGGCCCATCGGGCTGCCGGTGCGGATGGCCCGGGCGGCGGCGGCGATCAGTCCTGGTGGTGCATGCCCGGAGGCGACCATGCCCTCGCGGGTCTTGCGCACCATGGCCTGGATGTCGTTGCCCACCGGGCACACCATGGAACAACGACCGCACATGGTGCAGGAGTCGTACAGGAGAGGCTCCCATTCCTCGAGCATCTCGTCGGTGACCTCCTTGTTCAGACCGAGCAGGCCTTTGAGCTTGCCCCACAGGGTGAATTCCTGTTCCCACACCAGGCGCAATGGCTCGACCTTGAGGATGGGCGTGTACTTGGGGTCACCCGTCTCGACGAAGAAGGGACAGGCCTGGGCACACAGACCACAGTGCACGCAGCTCGAGAAGAAGGCAGCGACCGCGGCATCGATTTCCTCGCGCAGTGCCACAAGCCCCCTGTGCAATGACGGCTCGCTCATGTGGCGACCCCCTTGCGACCGAACGTGGCGCCCGTGAACCAGCGGGCGATGAAGGCGGTGAAGATGTGCGTGAGCCTGGTGAAGGGCAGCAGGATCAACAAGACTTCGACGCTCAGGATATGCAGCCCGAGGGCCAACGGATAGGGCGCGATCAGTCTGTGATAGGCCAGGTAGCCGGTCAGCAGGGGCAGGAAGGTCAGGGTCCAGATCAGGTAGTCCTCGAACCTGCTGAGGTGCCGCTTGACCGGGTGGATGAGGCGATGGATCAGAACGGCGATCAGGGCCAGGATGGTAACGGCGCAGACGGCGTCCACCACCGGGTTGGGCAGCCCCGGCCAGGCCAGCCCCAGGACACTGTCGATGAGCTCGATATGGGGGATGAAGAGCAAGAGGACGATCAGGAACCCCAGGTGCCAGAGGATGCCGACCACCACGTCGAAGGGCGCACGTTCCAGGGTGCCGCGGTCGGGGAGGGTACGCGTGAGGATGGTGCGCAGGCCGGGGCCGAGCTCTTTGCCCTTCGGCTCGGCATAGTCGGGTCTGCGCCCGAGCATCGAGATCTCGACGATGCGGGCAGCCGATCCGATCGCGAAGATGGCCAGGGCCCAGTCGAACATGGGTCCCTTGGCCCACAGCAAAAATGCCATCGGATCGCTCATGTCTTCTGCTCCAACTCGTCGATTGCGACCGGGGTGCGTTCTGCCTTTGCAGCCACTACCTTCTTCCGGGTCAAGGCC
>JBMYTY010000230.1:0-3795 GCA_049604855.1 Gammaproteobacteria bacterium
ACGGGTGAGCGCCACATGGGGCGATGCAGACTCGCATTGATGGCCGCGCTCCTGGGGCTTCCCGGGGCACCGCCATGGGCGACCACCACCAACGATGTGGTTCCATTGCTGGATGTGCCGGGCGTCATCGGGCAAGACAATCGGGAGATCAACGAGGCCGATCGTTACCCTTGGTCCGCTGTTGGACGTCTGAACGTGACCCTGGGCGGTCATTGCACGGCCACGGTGATCGACTCCCATCGCCTTCTGACCGCGGCCCATTGCCTCTGGAACAAGCGCACGGGGCGCTGGCTACCGCCTTGTGGTCTGCATTTTCTCTTGGGCTACACGCGAGGCGAGTACCGGATGCATGCTCGGGTGGTGCGGTTTCATATCCCGTCCGGGTTCGTGCCCGGAGCCAATGAAAATGGCGCCGCCTTATCCGGTGATTGGGCCGTGCTCGATCTTGACCGTGATGTGTCCGACGCGACCAGTGCAATGGTGTTGAGCACCCGGGTTCCACGCCCCGGGGTAGACCTGATGCAGGCGGGATACAGCCGCGACCACCGACACGTTTTGACTTCCAACACCCACTGCACCGTGAGCGCGGTAGGGGCGGAGCAACGTATCTTTGCTCACAATTGCGACGCGACATTCGGTGACTCCGGTTCACCCCTGATCGTTGAGATGGACGGAAGACATTACCAGCTTGGTCTGCATTCGGCGGTGAGGGCGCGTGGACGGGAAACGGTTGGTGTGGCGGTGGCCGTGTATCCGGCGGCGCAGTGGTTGAGCGCTAATCCCTACCGGCCGCCTGAAGGCCCCGTCGAAAGCTGTGCCGTGGATGGGGGCGGCTCACAGCGTGTCAGTATCGGATCCCTACGAGGTTACGAGCGTTCCTCCAGCAGCTTGGCACGCACATTCATGAGCACCGTGCCGTAGGCATTGGTCCCGCGACCATCTCGACCGCATCCCCAGAAGTAATCGTACTGGCTGCTCTCGAACAGCGTGCGTTCCCCGGTGGCCAACAGGGCCGCGGCCAGGTCCGCATGGGTGCGGCAGCGGATGTAGATGGCGCGGGTCATCATGGTCTGGCGAACCTGCTTCCAGTCCTTGCGTACCGCTTTGGCATGTTGTTCTGACAGCTCGCGGGCCTGTTGTGGCGTCTCGCAGGTGCGTACGGCCTCCCGTTGCTCCGCCAGTTCGAATTTCATCGCCTGGTAGTAGTGCTCCACGGTGGGCCAATCAGCGTCATCCAGGTGGAATCCGCGTGGGTTGAAGCTCGACAGGGGGTGTTCCGGGTCGATGCGGGAGATATAGAGCGGATCGGCGGTTTTGCGGGAAAAAAACATGGTCTGTGGCCGGGCGTTGGCGTCGGGGCAGTATGCACCACTTAGCCCGCTGCATGGGCGTGCGCCGGGTCGATCATGTCGGGATGAAGCCCGGGTGTTGGCCGTGTACCCTCGCCGTCCGTGTCCCGCCAAACCGGTGCAGATCATGTCCGAAATCGTGCTTATCCAGGTGTCCGGTGTCGATCGTCCCGGTATTACCGTCGCCCTGACCGCCATACTCGCGGAGTATCAGGTGACCGTTCTGGATATCGGTCAGTCGGTGATTCACGACACCCTGTCCTTGGGCTTGTTGGTGGAGTTGCCGCGCGATGCATCCGACTGCCCCGTGTTCCGTGATCTGTTGTTCAAGTCCCACGAGATGGATCTGAACATCCGCTTCACCCCGGTCAGCGAGGCCGAGTACGAGGGCTGGGTGGCGGAGCAGGGTGCACCGCGCCATATCGTGACCCTCATGGGGCGCGAGATCAGTGCCCGGCACCTGGCCCGAACCTCCGAAGTGGTGGCCCGCTACGGGCTGAACATCGATCAGATCGCCCGTCTTTCCGGGCGTATATCGCGCCAGGAGGGTCTTGGTACCGGACGTGCCTCGGTACAGATCTACCTGCGTGGGCCGGTGGATGACCTGGCGGCCATGCACGGCGCCTTTCTGCACCTGGCGCGGGATATGGACTGCGACATCGCCTTTCAGGAGGACGATATCTTCCGGCGCATCCGCCGCCTGGTGTGTTTCGACATGGATTCGACCCTGATCCAGGTGGAGGTGATCGACGAACTGGCCGCCGCGGCCGGGGTGAAGGATCAGGTGGCCGCCATCACTGAGTCGGCCATGCGCGGTGAGATCGATTTCAAGGAGAGCTTCCGGCGGCGCATGGCCCTGCTCGAGGGCCTGGATGAATCGGTGCTGGAGGGCATCGCCGAGCGCCTGCCCATCACCGAGGGGGCGGAGCGGCTGATTTCCACGCTGCGTTCGCTGGGTTACAAAGTGGCCATACTCTCTGGCGGCTTCACCTATTTCGCCGAGTATCTGCAGCGGCGCCTGGGTATCGACTACGTGTACGCCAATACCCTGGAATTCCGTGATGGCAAGTTGACCGGAAAGGCCAGCGGCCAGATCGTCGACGGCGCGCGTAAGGCGGAGCTGCTGCGTGAGATCGCGCGGCGTGAGGGCATCCGGCTGGAGCAGGTGGTCGCCGTGGGTGACGGGGCCAACGACCTGCCCATGCTGTCCATCGCCGGGCTCGGGATCGCCTTCCACGCCAAGCCCATCGTGAAGGAGCAGGCCCGGCACTCCATCGCCAACCTGGGCCTCGATGCGATCCTTTACCTGCTTGGGATGCGTGATAGGGAACTTACGGAAGTTTGAGCGCTGACGTTCGGAGGGGCCTTGAGTCGGGCCTGAGGCCTATGGATCGAGGACGGCGACCAGCGGGGGACACCGGCACGACACCCGCGCATCACCGGCATTTCAGCTCCAGGCCGGGTAGTGCGCCGCTTTGAAACCCCGTCACGCGTATTCGGTACCTGACCAGATCATGCGGTTGCGGCCGCGTTCCTTGGCGTCGTAGAGCAGCGCATCCGTGCGTTCCTGGAGCAGGGCCACGGGCTCCTCGCTGTGGCGGCAGGCGCCGCCCATACTCACCGTGACGGGCTGGCGCGCGCAGGCCGCGGAGATGCGCATGGCGCGGATCTCATCCTGTATGCGGCGCGCGATGACGAGCGCATCGGTGGTGTCTACATCGGTCATGAGTACGGCGAATTCATCGCCCCCGATACGACAGGGCAGATCCTCATCGCGCACGGATGCGCGCAGCGTGTCGGCCACGGTGCGCAGGACGCGGTCGCCGCAGGCGTGTCCGGCCGTGTCATTGACCTGTTTGAAATAGTCCAGGTCCACGAGCAGCAGTGCCACGTCGCTGTTGGCCTCGTCGTGGGCGCGCATATGCTCTTCGAAACAACGTCGGTTGTAGATGCCGGTGACCTGGTCGGTGAGCGCATCGACCTCGCGGGCTGACAGTTCACGCTTGGTTCGGTGCAGGTAGTCGAGGACCTGTTCGAGCTCGCGCGTGCGTGCCTTCAGTTCCTGCCCCAACTTGATCTCGTTGCTCAGCAGGTAGGCACTGGTATAGCGGAACAGGTCCAGGAGCTGCTTGGGTTGCTCGCATTCCAGGCGATCGAATTGATCGCGTCCTATGCGCGTCACCACCAGGTCGTCGGCCGCGATGGCGGTGGCCGTGCGGGTGTGGTTCTCGAATATCAGGGCCAGATCGCCGAAGACATGCCCGGCTCCCAGGGCGCGCTCGCCCCAGCCATATTCGAACAGCAGCATGACCGAGCCGCTTTCCACCAGGAACATGTGTGCTTCGGTGGCGCCCGCCGAGAACAAGGTCTCACCGCGAGCGAATTCCATGCGCGTGCCCAGTTTGTTGATCAGGGTACGCAGTTCCTGGGGGAGACCGGGGTTGGA
>JBMYTY010000231.1:0-3791 GCA_049604855.1 Gammaproteobacteria bacterium
GCCTATATCCTGCGTCGGGTTCTGTATGCGGTCCCCATCCTCATCGGGGTGAACCTGCTCACCTTCGTGCTGTTCTTCACGGTCAACAGCCCGGATGACATGGCGCGCGCGCACCTCGGTGACAAGCGGGTAACGGACGAGGCCATAGCGCTTTGGAAGAGCGAGCGGGGCTATGACCGCCCGCTGTTGATCAATCATGAGGCGCAGGGTCTGGAGGTGATGACCGACACCCTGTTCGTGAACAAGTCATTGTCCTTGTTCCTGTTCCGATTTGGCCGCTCGGACAGTGGCCGGGACATCGGTTATGACATCTCCCAACGCATGTGGGCGAGTCTGGCCCTGGCGGTCCCCACGTTTTTCGTCGGGCTCTTGGTGAATATCAGTTTCGCGCTGATCCTGGCGTTCTTCCGGGGCAGCTATCTCGATTTCTGGGGTGTGGTGCTGTGCGTGGTGATGATGTCCATTTCCACCTTGTTCTACATCATCGGTGGACAATGGCTTATCGGGAAAATGTTCCATCTGGTGCCCATCTCCGGGTACGCGGAATGGCCACAGGCCTGGCGTTTCCTGGTGCTGCCCGTACTCATCGGCATTCTCGGTTCCATGGGTTCCAGCACCCGTTGGTATCGCACGCTCTTCCTCGAGGAGATCAACCGGGACTATGTGCGCACGGCGCGGGCAAAGGGGCTCTCGGAAGCACGGGTGCTTTTCGGTCATGTCCTGCGCAATGCCATGGTGCCCATCCTCACGGGCGTGGTCGTGCTGGTCCCGCTGCTGTTCATGGGCAGTCTGGTCACGGAGTCCTTCTTCGGAATCCCCGGGCTGGGCAGTTACACCATTGATGCCATTCAGAGGCAGGATTTCGCCATTGTCCGGGCCATGGTGTTCCTGGGGTCGGTGCTCTACATACTGGGTCTGCTATTGACGGACATCTCCTACACCCTCGTGGACCCGCGGGTGAGATTGCAATGACGCTCCGGATACCTTGCCGTGGCCGTGGGGGAGCGCGGTCATGAGTCCGGTGCTGTTCTGGACCGATCTGCTGGTGCTGCTGGTGGCGGCCATGGCCCTGGCCTATGCCTTTCAGGTCAGGCGCAGCGCGCACCTGAGAGCGTCTTGGCGACGCGTGGGCGAGAGTCCGGTGGCCGTTGCGGCGAGTGTCTTTCTCGCGGCGTTCATCCTGGTTGGTCTGTTGGATTCCGTGCATTTGCGTACCCGGGATGCCGAGATCGTGAGTGTGCTCGACCTGGGTTTGGGCCGTCTGCGTACGCAGGTCGAAACCACTTACTCGGCCCCGTTCGCCACCCATGGCTATGCACGGATGCCGATCGAGACGGATACGGGAACCGAGCGCCTGTTTCCCAGGTTGACTTACGGGGGCGCGCACCTGGTTGATCCCGGGGCGGATCGCCTGCCGGACATCGCCTGGCGGCTGGTCCGGGTACTGGGCATCACCGTGCTGCTCAGCAGTGTTCTGGCCTGGCTGTTGACCTGGCGACTGGCGCGACACCATGGGCTGAATCTGAACGACGCGGGGCAGCGTTTGCTCCGCGGAGATTTTCCCGCGCCGTGGAGATCTCTGTTGGTCAGTATCGCCGCGCTGATGCTGCTCGTGGTTGTGGTGATCGAGTTCGCGGGCCTGTATCACATCCTCGGCACCGACAAGGTCGGACAGGACGTGCTCTACCAAGCCATCAAATCCATTCGAACCGGCCTTGTGATCGGATCGATCACCACCCTGGTGGTGCTTCCTCTGGGGATCGTGTTGGGCATTGCGGCCGGCTATTTCGGCGGGCGGGTCGATGACGTGATCCAGTACCTGTACACCACCCTGAATTCCATTCCGGGTGTGCTGCTCATCGCCGCGGCCGTGCTGGTGATGCAGTTGAAGATGGACGCCAACCCAACGGCCTTTGACAGCGTCGAGGCGCGCGCCGACCTGCGCCTGCTGGCGCTTTGCGTGATTCTCGGCATCACCGGCTGGACCGGCCTGGCGCGTTTGCTACGTGCCGAAACATTGAAACTGCGTGAGGCCGAGTACATCCAGGCGGCCACGAGCCTGGGCCTGGGGCATGGGGTTATCCTGCTTCGCCATGTGTTACCCAACGTCATGCATATCGTGCTGATCACCGTGGTTCTGGATTTCAGTGGTCTCGTTCTCGCGGAGGCGATCCTGTCCTATGTCGGAGTCGGCGTGGACCCGACCATGATGAGCTGGGGAAACATGATCAACGCCGCGCGCCTGGAGTTATCCCGGGAACCGGTGGTCTGGTGGTCTCTGAGTGCCGCATTCGTGTTCATGCTTGGGCTGGTTCTCGCGGCTAATCTGGTGGCCGATGCGGTGCGTGACGCCTTTGATCCGAGGTTGAACCGGTGACCGCGGACTCGGCGCGGCGGCGACATCCGCCCAAGGAGGGCGATACGGCGTTGCTCAGGGTTACCGACTTGTGCACCCGGTTTGGAGACGGGACGGACGCGGTCCATGCCGTGGACGGGGTCAGTTTCGACATACAGCGTGGGGAGACCGTTGCCCTTCTCGGGGAGTCGGGGTGCGGCAAGTCGATGACCTCACTGTCCATCATGGGCCTCGTACCCCAGCCCGCGGGTCGGATTACGGCGGGGCGAATCGAGCTGCTGGGCGATGATCTTCTGGCGTTCTCGGAGGCCCGCATGCGTCATGTCCGGGGCGGGCGGATCGCCATGATCTTCCAGGAGCCGATGACCGCCCTTAACCCCGTGCTCAGCGTCGGGCGACAGATCGCCGAGGTGCTGGGTGTACATCAGCGACTCACGGGCGCACGTGCTCGGGATCGCGCCGTTGAGTTGCTTGATTCCGTTGGCATTCCAGACCCCGATCGACGCCATGACGAGTACCCGCACCAGCTTTCGGGCGGTATGAAACAGCGGGTCATGATCGCCATGGCCCTGGCGGGCGATCCTGACCTGCTCATAGCGGATGAACCGACGACGGCCCTGGATGTGACCCTGCAGGCCCAGGTGCTTGAGTTGCTGCGCAAGCTCCAGCGTGAGCGGGATATGGCGATTCTGCTGATCACGCACGATCTGGGGGTCGTCGCCGAGATGGCGGACCGCGTCGCGGTCATGTACGCGGGCCGGATCATCGAGGAGGCGGAGCGCGAACGCTTCTTCGCCGCCGCGTCGCACCCGTATAGCCGAAAGCTGTTCGAATCCCTGCCCACGGCGGACAAGCGCGGCGCAAGCCTCACCATCATCCCCGGTTCGGTTCCTGATCTGCGAGGGGGAGTGCGAGCCTGCCGTTTCGCGGGCCGTTGCGCGTCCGCATTCGATCGCTGCCGCGAGCAGGAGCCGGGCTTTACCGAGCTCGCGTCGGGGCACCGGGTGCGCTGTCACCTGTATTCGTCACCCGGCGCGGGGGAGGGTGCGGAGCGCGCGCCCGATGGCAGTCGTGTACCGGACGATTGGAGCGGGGCCTCGGACGAAGTGCTCAAGGTCCGTGGCCTGAAAGTCCACTTCCCCATCACGCGAGGAATCCTGAAGCGTGTCGTCGGGCAGGTGCGTGCCGTCGACGGCCTGGACCTGGAGATTCCGAAGGGACGGACGCTTGCGCTGGTCGGCGAATCCGGATGCGGCAAAACGACCGCGGGAAAGGGCATCATCCAACTACCACCCCCGACCGCCGGACAGGTCGTTTTCAAAGGCCGGGAGCTGGGCGATTTGCGGGGTGAAGCGCTGAGGCGGGCGCGGGCACACTTTCAGATCATCTTTCAGGATCCCTATTCGTCCATGAACCCGCGCATGCGCGTGGGGGA
>JBMYTY010000232.1:0-3784 GCA_049604855.1 Gammaproteobacteria bacterium
GCAGATACACCTCCACACCCAGAATGCGGCGCGGATCGTGGGCCAGATCGGACCCCAGGTAGGCACGCAGTACCCGCGCTCCGGTGTCGATGCAGGCCTGCCGATCTTTGCCGTTGTACGCTACCGACTCCTGGGCTTCGAGGACGTGGTAGGCCAACTGGTAGTCTTCCAGCACCTGGTCCGGGGTGACCGCCTCCCCGCGCATCTGGGCGAGGTGCAGGACCTCCAGCCCCTCGTGGACCGCCTTACCGATCTGCAGGTTCGGGGATGCCGGAGGGCGGCGTCCGAGCACCTTTTCGTAGTAGAATTTCAGCCGGCAGGTCAGGAACGACTTCAGCCGAGACGGACTGAGATAAGCCAGCGGATCGTTGGTCTGCATCTCGTTCGGTGCCCCGCTGGGAAACAGCACAGCCTGGGTGGTCATGCCGCCCTCCGGGGGGACCGGCCGCGGCGGGTGCCCGAGCCGGTTTGCGCCAGCAACGCATCGATCAGGCCCGAGGCTTCGAGCTTATTCAGCTCCCGAATCCCGTGACCAAAGCGTTCGATCGCCAGCTGATCCACGGCCGTGCGGTCCAGCTGATGTTCATCGACCAGCTTCACGATCAAGGCCTGCTGCTTCTCGCTGCACCGCCAGCCATGCCCGTTGTGTACGGTCGCGACCGCGGGCTGACGTTCACCCGGCATAAATCCGGGGTTCGCGATCTGTTTATCCACCGAGGCCTGCAGCTTGTGGTATACGCGCTCGACTTCGTCGGGGAGGTCGTCGAGGTTGGCAACCTCGCTTTTCAGCGACACGCTGAAGTGGTGGCTGGAATATTCGGGCAAACCCAGCTTCTTGCCGTAGGTCATTTCCAAATGAATGGCCATGTTTCTTCTCCTGGTTGTAGGTTGATAAAATGATGACCCCGGGGCAGATGCCACCGGGGTATGGGTATGGGGTATTCGTCGCCGAACGCTATGCCGCTTCGGGCAACGCGACCAGCGTCTCGCCGGCCTGGGCAGACCGGTCCTCCACGGGCACGATACTGCGAGCAGCGGCGTATTGATCGTCCGGCAGGGTCACGTTGGTGAAGTCCTCCGCCTTCCGCAACGCCCCCAACGGGGTGTCGGCTTCGACGGTGGTCTCCTGGACGTATTCCGGACGCAGGTTCGCGCCGCGGTAGATGTCGAGATGGACGTGGTAGGTTGTAGGGATCATGCGGGTTCTCCTTTTGGGGGTTATGGGTACAAAAAGGCCGCCTTCCCACGGGGGAAAGACGGCCGGTAAAAGGCTTCGGTCGGTCGGATGCTCAGATCGACATGTTCTGGAGCTTGGCCAGCACGCCCCGGGCATTCTTCAGCTCGGCACGCACGCCCTTGTCCGCCTTTCTGACTTCACGCAGCTGGTCGCCCAGCTCGCTGAGTGCGCCATTCAGTTCGCGCACCCGGTCACGCACGGCCTGGTACGACAGCCAGAGCTGTTCAACACGGCCGGCGTCGGCGTTGGGTGGGGATTCTTCGTTGGTTTTGATCACGGGCTTATTCTCCTTCTGGGGTTTGGTGTTGGTGGTTTTTGGTTTTGGGGTACGGGATGTGGACGTGGGGGGTACATCGGCACGCAGCGGCATCAGCACGCAGGTGCCCCCGTCATCATTTCGGGCGACCAGCGGAGATCGCTCATCCTGCCAACGGAACCGACGAAAGCCGGCTTTGACCGCATCGTGCAGGTACGTGCGATTCACACAGGTGCCCTTGCCGTAACCGTTGGACTTCGGCAACGCCTGGTGACTCCACGCTCCGGTTGCGGGATCGCATGCGGCCAATCCGGCCTGCGGGCCTTGCCGCTCGATGTACAGCGGTCGGCCGGACGGATCGCTGACCGGAAAGGTGCGCACCACCTCC
Organism: Gammaproteobacteria bacterium; assembly: GCA_049604855.1. Lineage (GTDB taxonomy): Bacteria > Pseudomonadota > Gammaproteobacteria > JACKNK01 > JACKNK01 > JBMYTL01. The sequence goes on from JBMYTY010000232.1 coordinate 1,882, forward strand.
TTCAGAATGGGCAGGTCGTCTTCGTGCAGATCGATCCCGCACGCGCCATCCTGGGGTATGACCTGGCGCCAGTTCGGGTATGTCCCTTCGATGGTCTTGCCGACGCAGGTCCAGGGGCCGGTTTCGATCTGGAACCGGGTCAGGTCTTTCGACAGTCCGAGTCGACAGGTATCCTCAGCGTTCAAGGAAGCCAGAAACTTGTTGGCCGGAAGAACACAGGACGTATCCACCGGCAGCGTGATCGAGTTACAGGCCAAAAGCCTGCGACCGTCCGTGGCCACCAGGGTATGCTGAGCATCGGTGACATCCACGCAGATGCCCGTCAGGATTGCCCGGGAGGCATCGGTGGACGCGAATGGGATCAACGTTTGGTATCGCTTCAGGAAAAGCGGATCCGTCGCCTTAACGACAACGGGTGTGGGATCAGCGGGCCAATCCACGAAGTCCGCGGTCGGCAACAGGTGTTCCCGTTCGCCCCGCTCGCCGTACAGCGTTAAGCCGACGGTCTGCTCGTTAATCACGGAAAGCTGGGCTTCGTCTCTGGTGGCCTCCGCGACCAGCTCTTTCAGCCGACGCGCATCGGCGATGACCGTGACGCCGGGTTCACGCACGGTCGCGCTCGTACAGGCGTAATAGACGGTGCTATCCAGGTCGGTCGCGGTCAGCCGCACGGTGTTCTCGGCGGCTTCGATACGAATGCCTTGCAGCATGGACCGTGTGCCTTTGCGGGGCAGGATCTTCAACAGCCCGGTCAGGGCCTGTTTGAGTTCTTTGGCGGGTAGTCGGATAGTCATGCCGGCACCACCACGCCATCGAAAAAGCGATCAAGGTCGGCCCGCATTTGACGGACGAGGCCCACCAGCACACTGCTGGAGATGGCCAGGTCGGCCAACAACGGTCCGACGATCGGTACGTAGTGGCACAAGTAGGCCAGCGCCACGCCCAGCGCCACGGTGGCGGTGAGATGCCGCTTGTGGTAAAGCCATTCGACCAGTCGCTCGACCAGGGCTTTGGCCTGGTGCCACATCGTACGGAGGGTTTCTTTTATTTCTTCCGGCAGCTCCAGCCGACGAATCTTTTTCCAGATGGTGGACCGGGCTTTTAGTTTCGGTTGCTCGCTCATGCGGCCTCCTTTGGGTCTTGTTTATTTACGACCATTGACGGGGTATACACCTTGTCAACGGCCATCGAAATGAACCGGGATATCGGAATGCGGGGCGATGACCGCTCCCGTACCTGGTAACGTGTGGCCCTGTGTTCCGGGGAAATCCGGGACACCGGCCAGGGATATTTTGCAAAATGAGAGTCCTCCTGAGTTGTGCGACCTCGAATAGAGACCGCGGGGTTATCAGAAGGTTATAACCGGTATCCGGTCGGAATTAAGTCGGCCGTGCGTGCACCCATAAGTCGCCAACAAAAACGGTTTCCGTAGCCCCCGGGTGCAACGCCCTGTTGTGCCGTTTTGCCGAGTCTGCGGTTTGTGCCGATTTATATGTGGCTTTATGGGCCGATATCCAGTGACGACCGAGTGCGCAGCATCATTGACAATAAACAGGGTACAATACTAAACTTCGGGGCACGTGCGGTCGAAACGTCTGCTACATGGAATGATAAGCGGGACCGCACACTAACTTGTTATGCATCTAGGGAGGTTAAGTGACAAAACAAACTTTCGACTATTGCGCACTCCAGTTTCTAAATCAATGGCTGTGGAAAGAAGAAGCCTATTGTAAGCTGCTCGCATCTTCTGAAGTGGAAAGTCAAAGAGAGTCGCTAATTGCAGCTGGAGGACATTTTCGTGTTGCGCGTAATCTTCCTAAAAAATTCGAAGAAGCTAATAATCTATCTAGATATCAACCCGTGCTTGACGCGCTCAACAACATCGAAGCTGTAAACGCGAAGA
>JBMYTY010000233.1:0-3742 GCA_049604855.1 Gammaproteobacteria bacterium
GGTATGATTCATATGCCTGAAGATAACCGGCTGGCGACCTAGATCGAAATCATGGCCCAGTGGCTTCAGATCCATGGCGCCGATGATGGCCTGCCTGAGCGAGGCATCGTCGTTCACGTGCCCCCTCAATACCGCGCGCAGGTCCAGGGAGTGCTCCTGGCCGAGACAGAGCAGTAGACGCCCTTCGGCCGTGAGCCGCACCCGGTTGCAGCTTTCACAGAAATTATGGGAGTGCGGCGATATGAATCCGACTCGTGTATCGGTACCGGGGATGCGGTAGTAGCGAGATGGCCCTCCTGTGGTTTCCGCCGTTTCCAATAGATGCCAGTGATGCGAAAGATCATCGCGAATCATCTCGCTGGAATAAAAGGCCTCAGCTCGATCATGGTCTCCCACGACCCCCAGCGGCATCTCCTCGATGAAACTGATATCGAGTCCCTGATCCACCGCGAAACGAACCAGATCCGCCACCTCATCGTGATTTCGGTTCTTGAGTATCACCGCATTGATCTTGACCCGGTCGAACCCGGCCGCCCGCGCGGCCTCGATCCCGGCAAGTGTCTTACCCAGATCACCCACCCGTGTCAGCGACCGAAACCTGTCCTCGCGCAAGGTATCGAGGCTCACATTCACCCTGCTGACACCCGCTGCACGAAGGGGCGCCGCAAACTCCGTGAGCCGGGTTCCGTTTGTGGTGACCACCAACTGCTTGAGCCCCTCCAAACGGCCCAGGTCCTGAAATACCTTCAACACGTTGCGCCGCCCCAGGGGCTCGCCACCGGTGATGCGGATCTTCGTCACACCGAGATCCACGAAGGCGCGCCCGACCGTGGCGATCTCCTCAAGCGTAAGCAGTTGCGCGCGAGGCACGAAGGTCATCTCCTCCGCCATGCAGTAAACACAGCGCAGATCACATCGATCCGTGACCGAGATGCGCAAATAGGAGACCGTGCGACCGAAGCGGTCAACCAGTCCCCCGGCGGGCGTCGGTTTGGCGTTGGGTGGTGTCGTAGTGTTCGTCATTTGATCAATCAGCGCGGGCTGTAGCCTTCACTTGCTCAAAAGGCATCAAGCCTCATTCTGGCGTGATTCGAGCGCGGCTTCACCCCCAAGTCGGGATGGCTGGGCGTCTACTCACCCGACCCCGAACGGAGGACACACGATGCAGTCGCGGGCGATACTCCACTCATGTTGAATGCACATCGTGGCGGCACCCAGGCTCTGATCGATCGGGATGAACTCCGAGATCGCTTCGCACGCGCTCTTGAGGCCATGTACCGGACTGAGCTGCCGCGTTTCGCGCAGTTGGCCCAACGGGTTCAGGACACCCACCCGGCCCAGGGCCGAGCCGCACCGGTGGGCGTGACCCACGGGGCCATACGCCTCGCGAGTGCCAGGGAGTTGCTCCAGGTTCGGCGCCTGTTCGCCGTCATGGGTATGCACCCCGTCGATTATTACGATCTCAGCTCCGCTGGACTGCCTGTCCATTCCACGGCATTCAGGGCACTGAGCCCAGAGGGCATCGCGCGCGCACCGTTCCGCATGTTCACCTCGCTGCTTCGATCAGAGTTGATCGCGGACAAGGCCCTTCGTAACCAGATCCATGCCCTCCAATCCAATCGGTCCATTTTCCCGCCCGGGCTTTTGGACCTGATCCAGAAAGCGGAGACACATGGAGGTATCGGATGCGCCCGGATTTATCCGTCTGGCGGTAGATACATTTCGCTGGCACGGTCGATGCGTGACCAGCGAAACCACCTACAGGCGCATGCTGGCGACCCATCCACTGATCGCCGACATCTGCTGTTTTCCTTCCCCACACATCAACCACCTGACCGTAACGACAAGTGCTATCGACGATGTCCAGAACAGCATGATCCAAGCCGCCATGGCCCCCAAGGACAGCATTGAAGGACCACCCAAACGCAACATACCGGTGCTCCTGCGGCAGACCAGTTTCAAAGCGGTTCCGGAGCCGATCACTTTCGATTCCGGGGATGTGTCGACGCACGCGGCTCGCTTTGGCGAGGTCGAACAGCGTGGTTTCGCACTGACCCCGAAGGGACGCACGCTCTACGATCAATGTCTCGGGCATTTCCTGGCTGGCGACCGGAAGGCGTTCGATGCCCTTCCAGATGATCTTGAGGCAATGCGGCAATCCCAACTGCTTGCAGGCCGGTACACACTGTCCTCTGCCCCACGCCCCGGCACTACGCGCACCACACTTCAAGACCTGGTCGACGAAGGGCGGGTGACATTCGTCCCCTTCACCTACGAAGACTTCCTGCCGGTCAGCGCAGCGGGCATCTTCCGTTCCAATCTCGGCGACTCTTCCCGGCTGGCCCCAGAAGGCAAAAACGACCCAGAGGCTTTCGAGGATGCACTCGGCTGCGAGCTGCATTGGTCCATGGAAATGGCTGCCTCACGCCAAAACGCCTCCCTCACCGCTTTGCGCGAAACACTACGGCAAGATGGCATCACCCTGGAGACCACTCCATGTCCGAACTGACCCATTTCAACGACTCCGGCAATGCCCACATGGTGGATGTGGGCGCCAAGTCCAGCACACACCGCGTGGCCGTCACGGAGGGCTGGATTGAAATGTCCGAAAATACGCTCGCGCTCATCAGGAGCGGGGGGCACAAGAAAGGCGATGTACTCGGGATCGCCCGGGTCGCGGGAATCATGGCCGCAAAGCGAACAGCCGATCTAATCCCGCTCTGCCACCCCCTGCCACTAACGCATGTGGATATCGATCTCAGCCCCCAACCTGACACGATGCGCGTTCTGTGCCGCGTAACCTGCGAAACCCGTCATCAGACAGGTGTGGAAATGGAAGCGCTCACCGCCACCCAGGTGGCCCTCGCGACTATCTACGACATGTGTAAGGCGGTCGACCGGGGCATGGTCATAGGTGGCATCAAATTGTTGGAAAAAAGCGGCGGCCGTTCCGGACACTGGGTACGCCAAAACGAGCAAACCCCGATCCGGAAAACTTCAGATGAATGAATCCATCAAACGTTCGTGTTAGGAAGTAGTCTCAAACCAGAACGAAGAACCTACCGCCGGAGACCCTCATGAAGCCCAGCCTGATCATTACATCCCTCGCTCTCGTCGTTGCATCCGTTACGACACAGGCCGCCGAACCCGCCGCGGACACCGCACTTGATGGCGTGGAGCTGAAGGAACTGCTGCTCGGCAAAACCGCCGACTGCCTCAAGCAGAAAGACCAAAGCACCTGTGTGAATTATTTCTCCTCGGACGGCAAATTCTTCCAGGTTCGCGATAGCGGAAAGCGCAAGGTCGGTCGCTGGTTCATTGATGATTCCGACCGCGCGTGCCTGTTGTGGGACGGCAAGGTCAAGCCGCTTTGCTTCACGGTCCATGAAACCGACGGAGGCCATTACCAATTCCTCAAGGGTGGGAAGCTCAAATCCACCATCACCGGTCTGGTCGAAGGCAACCGCGACAATCTGGAATAAGCGCGCACGCCGGAATCGGCTCACACGCATCCCCGCCCAGAGCCCCACCCAAAGCCCCGCACTGCGCGCTATCAGCGCGTCAGCTTGCCCAGATCAGCCTTGAAGGACTCCAGGGCAGCTTGCGCCCCTTGTTGCAGCCGACCGGAACCCTCGCGGAGTTCATTGATGGTCGCGGCCTTGATCGCTCCCAGAAGTATGGGCTTGGGAACCTCGCGGCCCGCGAACACTATGCGCGCGGGCTGCGAGTGGTACATCAACAG
>JBMYTY010000234.1:0-3699 GCA_049604855.1 Gammaproteobacteria bacterium
CTACGAATCGATGCGTGGAAACTGGCGACGTTGGTGGTTAAAACCCTGGATGTAGGCTGGATAAGCGCAGCGCATCCGGCGTTGAGCCCGTCCCGGCGCAAGCGCAATCGAAATCGTTCGTCGATCCGGGCTCGGGTGGAGCACCTGTTCCGGATCATCAAGTGCCGGTCCCATGGGCATGACGGTCGGCCCATGGCACACTCGGTGGCCAGCCTTGACGCCCGGTTCGGGTTCGAGGCGGAAGATCCGAAAGGAGGAGTGATGCCATGAGCTACAGCGTGACGGGCGAGGAATCCTTGCGGGCACTCGCGCAGGTGCCGTTGTTCTCCGGACTGGATGAGTCGGCATTGATGATCGTGAGTACGGCCATTCTTTTCCGGAAGGGGCCGTCTGGTCTGCGTGTCATCCGGGAGGGTGAGGAAGGTGATGCCCTGTACATACTGCTCAGTGGCGAGGCCAGGGTGAGCAAGCGGGTGTCCGACAACCAAGATACCGTTCTGGCCGAGCTCGGCCCCGGCGACCACTTCGGCGAGATGTCCCTGATCGACGACGAGCCGCGTTCCGCGTCCGTGGAATTGGCGGCGGACAGCGAATTCATGCAACTGGACAAGCAAACCTTCCGAGATGTGCTCGGCGCGGAGCCGCGCGTCATCGAGGCCGTGCTCAAGGGCCTGTCGCGTCGCCTTCGCGCGGCGAACGAGCGCCTGGGCGCCGCCGTCTGACCGTGCACGCATCGGCCACCACCGGGGCCGTGCCAGGGGGCGCTGGAATTGACCAGATCGCCGCCGTGCTCGCGCGCTACCGGCCGACGCGATTGACGGAAACGCTTCCCCGGGCCGCCGTGTTGCTGGCCCTGAGCGAAGATGAGCCCATGAATATCCTGCTCACGCGACGGGCTCCGGCCATGAGCTCCCACGCGGGGCAGGTGGCCCTGCCGGGCGGTCGAAGGGATGCCGACGACCACCACGATGAGGCCACGGCCCTGCGTGAGGCGGAGGAAGAGGTCGGTCTCGATCCGGCGCGGGTGCTTACCCTGGGGCGCCTCAGTGAAGTGGTGTCCAGCAATGGTCTGGCCGTGACGCCGGTGGTGGCACGGATCGAATCCGAGCCCGAGCTTCGCCCCAATCCGGCCGAGATCGCGCGCATCTTCCACGTGCCCGCCGCTACCTTGGCGGCGACCCGGCCCGATCATGTCCATGCACTGCGTCGGGGCGAGGTCGTTCGCTATGTGCCGGCCTGGTACTGGGGTAATGAACTCATCTGGGGGCTGACCTCCATGATCCTGGTTGAGTTTTTCAACCTCGCCTTCGAGTGGGGCTTCGACATGAAAAGCGAACCCCGCGATATCCCCGTTCGACCGGTTCCCTGAAGCCGTGATCGAGGTCCATCGATCTTCCGATCACGCGCAGTTGCGGACCCTCATGGCGCGGCTTGATGAGGCGGGCATTCCGGCGTGGCTCAAGCCGCTGGGCGACCGCTCCGACCCCCTGCTTACCGCGCTCTACGTCGAGGTCGACGAGCAGCGCGATGACGCCCGCGCCCTGATCAGCGATCCGGATCACCGTCCATCCCGGCCCCTGGACCCCCAGGCCCTCGCCGATGCCCGTGCATCCATCGCCGCGCGCAACAACCGGTCCACGCTGCTGACCGCATCGGACCTCATGATGGTGGTGGCCGTCGGCTTGCTGGCGGCCCTGGCCTTGTTCTGGTTTCTGAAAAATCTTCCGGATTGACCCCGTGCGGCACGCGCGCGATGTGGATAATGCGCGCTTATGGAAACCGGTATGACCCTCTACTTCATTCTCGCCGTCGGCATACTCTGCCTGGTTTTGCTGGGCCTGTTGATCTGGCGCGAGAGCCTGTTGCGACAGCACCGCATCACCCTGGACAAGGTGCGCCCCGTACTTGAGGGGGCCCGCGACGAGCAGATTCGTCTGCGCGCGGAGCTTGACAAGGCGGAGGCACGCTTCGACCAGTTCGCCGCCCTGGATCCCGCGACGGGCCTGCCCAACGAACACTACTTCGAGCGTGACCTGCGCATGGAGTGGGGACACACCCAGCGCTTCAAGCGTCCCATTGCGCTGCTATACGTGGCGATCGATGACCTGGCGGTCTTTGCCGAGGGCGCGGATCCCGCGCTCGTGGCCGAGCTGTTGCGAAAGGTGGGCAGCGCCCTGGATGCCGAGTCGCGGCGAATCTCAGACCGTCTGTTCCTGTTGTCGGAGCACCGCTTCGCGATCCTGCTGCGTGAGGTTGAACCCGATGGCGCCTTTTCCGTGGGGGAGCGTATGCAGATGCGCGTGCACGCCATGGGTATCCTGAAACCGTCGGATCCCGCGGGTGGCACGCTCACCACCAGCGTGGGGGTCGCCACCTCCACGAGCCACCGGCCGGGTCAGTCCGCCGATGACCTGGCACATGCCGCGCAACAGGCGCTCGATGCCGCCAGGGCCTCGGGCACGGGGCGTATCGCCACCCAGTCCGTGGAAGCCCCCACCGTCAACTGAAAGAGTCCAGATCGTGACTGAAACCTACCCAAGGCCGCGCATGAACCGTTTCCCCGCACCGTCCTCGCTGGGCCTGCTCGCGGTCTTGTCCATGACCCTGCCCGCGTGTTCGTTGTTCGGCGGTAAGCCGCCCAGCGATGCCGTGCGTTATGACTGTGGATTTGGTTCACGAATCGCCGTGGACTTCGATGATGGCGGCGCCACGCTCTGGCACCAGGGACAGGCGTTTCCGCTTCAGGCGGAGACCGTCGCCTCAGGAATGGCCTACGGTGATGGCTATTACCTGTTTCAGGGAAAAGGCGATACGGCCACCCTGTCCGCACGGGACACCGTGCTGTTCCCTGAGTGCAAGCGCATTGCCCCAGGTGCTGGGGTGAATTGACGTCCGTCACTGGCTGGCGATGACGAGCCGGGCAAGCTCCGCGGTTCTTTCTCCCCTCCCTCCCGCCCGGCCATCAGCCCTTCACCGCACCGTGGACTTCACCAACGCCATCTTTCCACCCGAGCTGCTGTGGTGGAGCAATCTGATCTACGCCCTCGTGATTCTGCTTGCCGCGTGGACCACCCCCTGGGCGCGTCTCAAGGACAGCCGGACGCTGAACGTCTGGCTGGGCACCATCGTGGTGCTCATCGTGCTGTGGAATCTGCGCGCGCACCTGGATGACGGCCTCAACCTGCACCTGCTCGGTGCCACCGCCATGGCCCTGATGTTTGGTTGGCACCTGGGCCTGATCGGCATGGGCGTGGTCAATGCCGTCATGGTGCTCCTGGGCAATATCCACCCCTGGAACCTGGGTATGAACGGGCTCGTCTACACCGTAGTGTCGATTTCCCTGGCCTACACGATCTTCCTCGTGCAAGAGGCCAAGCTGCCACGCAACTTCTTCGTGTATATCTTTGTGTCGGCCTTTTTCGGGGCCTGGGTGGTGGTGGTCGGCACCGGGGTGGTCAGTACCCTGCTGCTCACGCTGTCCGATATGCAGTCACACATGCTGTTCCAGGTTTACCTGCCGTTCTACATTCCCCTGGGCTTTTCCGAGGCCTGGCTCACCGGGGCGCATCTGAGCGTGTTCGCCGTGTACAAGCCCCATTGGGTCTATACCTTCCGCGACGAGCGTTACCTGCTGGGCAAGTAGATGTTCCTGCCGCTCAAAGACGACAATCCCCTGCGCGTCATCCCCTTCCAACTGGT
>JBMYTY010000235.1:0-3695 GCA_049604855.1 Gammaproteobacteria bacterium
TCTTCCAGCCGTGTCTTGGTGTCCGCGTTGAGGATGTCCTCCTTCAGCGCGGGGGTGAGTTTGTCCTGCTCCTCGATGGACTTGAGCACCGCCACGCGCCGCTCCTCCAACTCGCGCAGATAGCCCAGCCGTTCCTCGAGCAGGCGCAGTTGCGCGTCGTCCAGGCCGCCGGTGACCTCTTTCCGGTAGCGGGCGATGAAGGGCACGGTGGCGCCTTCGTCCAGCAGGGCGACCGCCGCCTCCACCTGGGCGGGGCGGGCGGCAAGATCCGTGGCGATGCGGTGGGAGATCGGGGGCAGCAAGGCGGGGCTCCGGTCAGGGCTCTGATTAAGCGGCGCAATCTACCTCAGCTTGGGGCGTGGGGTCTCCCGCGGATGTATGGCTGGGGCAGAGGCCCTGGGGCGTGTCTAGCCCTCTTCCAGCAGTTCCAGCACGCGGTTCCGGGTTTGTCCCCCGGTCACGGCCCGGTCCACCTTGCCATCGACGATCACCACGATGCAGGGGGTGCCGCGTATGCCCAGACGCTTGGCCAGTTCGGGGTCCTCGGAGGCATCCACGCAGAGCACGTCATCGCGTTCTCCGGCCATTTCGCGGATGAACGGCGTCATGGGTTTGCAGAACACGCAGCTGGGGCTGTGGAAGTAGATGATGCCGCGGCCCTGGATGAGGGCTTTTTCACACTGGGGCATGTCACTGGGCTTCAGTTCCATGCCGTGGACGCGACGGGCGCAGTACAGCGCCCAGCACTGGCTGCCGACGAAGTAGGCGATGATGGCCGCTATGGGAAGGGTTACGGGGTCCAAGGGTTTCCAGCCTTTATTTATTAGCGTTGTACCGGCTGATTTTAGCGGTTCCGCGACGCATCGGATGTGGGTTCGGATCAATGCCGTCCATTTCCCGCGCTTGGCTCGGAACTTTCCCGAGCCTTGATCCGGGTGTGTTGCGAAGCGGTGGGGCATGGTCGATTCTCGAAGCACCCAAGCGTCACAGAGCACCAAGAGTTTCCATGAACGACAGCGCCGCCCCCTCCGAGGATCTTCTCACCCTGGCCGTTGATATTGGTGGCAGTGGCACCAAGGCGATTGTGTTGGATCCGCGCGGGGAACCGGCGGGTGAGCGTATCCGCGTGCCGACACCGCGACCGGCCACGCCCGACGCGGTGATCGGGGCACTTCGTGAGCTGGTTGCGCAGCAGGGTGAGTTTCAGCGCGTCTCAGTGGCCTTCCCTGGTGTTGTACGTCATGGGGTCACCATCAGCGCGCCCAACCTGCACGAGCAGTGGCGCGGCTTTGAACTGGCCTCCGCCCTGCGGGATGAATTCGGCCGCCCGGTCAAGGTGGCGAATGATGCTGATGTGCAGGGCTATGGGGCGATTACCGGCGAGGGCGTCGAACTGGTGATCACCCTGGGTACAGGCTTCGGCTCGGCCTTGTTCGTGAATGGCCACCTGGTGCCGAACCTGGAAATGGCCCATCACCCGCTGCGCAAGGGGCGGACCTACGAAGAGGAACTGGGCCGGGCGGCGCTGGAGGCGACGGGCAGGAAACGCTGGAACAAACGGCTTCAGCGGGCCATCGAGACCCTGCGTGATCTGTTCAATTTCGATCAGTGCCACATCGGTGGTGGAGAGGCGAAGAAGATCGCTTTCGAGCTGCCGGAGGATGTCCGGATCGTGCCCAACATACTCGGTCTGCTCGGTGGTATCGCACTCTGGCGGGATGAGTGAACGCGCCTACCCATCGCTGAGGCGGAGCGTGTTCCGCGCCCCGCCGGGCCGGTCAGGTCCCATCCCTCCCGGGTACTGGAAACCCATGGCTATATCTGGCCTGATGAACGCCAACGAATCGCCCCTATATCCTGTGGGGCGCCTGCCCCACCTCCGCGTAACGACACCACCATGTCTGAATCCCCGATCTGGGTGGCCATCCGTTCGGAAGCCCAACGTATCGCAGGCGAGGAGCCCATGCTCGCCAGCTACTTTCACGCGACCATCCTCAAGCACGCGAGCTTCGAGACGGCCCTGTCTTTTCACCTCGCGTCCAAGTTGGACAGCCCCACCCTCCCGGCCATCCTGATCCGTGAGGTGATCGATGAGGCCCTGCAACAGGATGTCGGCCTGGCGGACGCGGCATTGGCCGATATCGAGGCGGTACGCGAGCGCGACCCGGCGGTGGACCTCAATATCACGCCGTTCCTGTATCTCAAGGGTTACCACGGCCTACAGTCCTACCGGGTGGCGCACTGGTTGTGGAACCAGGGACGCGAGGCCTTGGCGTTTCACCTGCAAAGTCAGATGTCGGTGTCCTTTGACATGGATATCCATCCGGCGGCCCGTATCGGTCGGGGCGTGATGTTCGATCACGCCACCTCCATCGTCGTGGGTGAGACGGCGGTGATTGAGGATGATGTCTCCATCCTGCACGAGGTCACGCTCGGGGGTTCCGGCAAGGAACACGGTGATCGACACCCGAAGATACGCACGGGCGTCATGATCGGCGCCGGGGCCAAGATCCTCGGCAACGTCGAGGTGGGGAAGGGCGCAAAGGTGGGGGCCGGGTCCGTGGTGCTTGAGGACGTGCCGCCGCACACCACGGTGGTCGGCGTGCCGGCCCAGATCGTGGGGCGTTGCGTGGTGGACAAGCCGGCCCTGGAGATGAATCAGAGCATCAATGGGGTTGGGAACTAGAACTCGGGGCAGCGCTGCCTGGGGGGGGCGGTTGCGCGGGAGCTTGTCCCTTCACCCCGCCCCATCCCTGAGTTTCCCAAGGGCCTCATCGATCGCCGAATCCACGTACCAGCCGTACATCTCCGGTGTGTTCACGCCAAGGATCCGTTCTGAAAGCACTTCACCGTCGGGTCCGAGGAACAGCAGCGTGGGCGTGACCCAGGCCTTGTAGCGGGCGGCGATGACGTTCGGGTCGCGGGGTGTGCCGTCGAAGTCGGGAATCTTGTCGAAGGGGTCGATGAGGATCTCTCGGATCAGCACCCGGTCGTCATAGTCGCCGCTGATGATCATGGGGCGGATGACTTCGCGCTTGACCTCCTCGCAGTAACCGCAATGGGTCTGGCTGACCATGAGCAGCATGGGCAGGCCGCGTTCGCGCATGATGCGGGCGTCGGCGGCCAGGTCGGTGACCCGGGGGAGCGTGACCTCACCGGAGTCGGCAAGCGCGCGGCCCAGGGGGGTTGCGGCCACGGCCACACCGAGGCTGGCGGTGAGCAGGGCGCGTCGGTTCGGTTTGATCGGAGCGGTCATGGCGGTGGTGGGATGTTGTTTTTTTGTCGTGACGGGGCGGCGTGGGCTGCGTGATAGCATCCGCCGACTCGGATTCAGGCCCCAAGATTTGAAGATCGTTCCATGACCACCATACGCATTGCCACCCGCAAATCCGCACTCGCCCTCTGGCAGACGGAGCATGTCTCCGCTCGGCTGAAAGAGGCGCATCCGGGCATCACGGTGGAACTGCTGCCCATGTCCACGCAGGGGGACAAGATCCTGGACAGCCCGCTCTCCAAGATCGGAGGCAAGGGCTTGTTCGTGAAGGAACTGGAGCTCGGCATTCTGGAAGGACGGGCCGACATTGCCGTGCATTCCATGAAGGATGTGCCCGTCGATTTTCCCGAAGGATTGCATCTGAGCGTGATCATGGATCGTGAGGACCCCTACGACGCCTTTGTCTCAAACACCTTTGAGT
>JBMYTY010000236.1:0-3689 GCA_049604855.1 Gammaproteobacteria bacterium
CGGGCCCACGATGATCTGCGTGATCTGCTCGATGAGGCGGTAGCCCTTCGAATGCGCTCGGATGTGTCTTCGGGGTACCTGATCTCAGGCGGCTTGGATTCGTCGTCGGTCTTGGCCTCGGCCGCCCGCGCCGAGCACGAGGAGCCCATCCGGGCCTATACCCTGCGCTACGACGATGAGCGGGACGAGTCCGCGATGGCCAGCGCCATCGTTGACCATATAAACCGGACCGCCAAGGGAGAGGGGCCGGGCATCAGCTTGGACTACATCGAACCATCGGGTCGGGACCTTGGCGCGGCGCTGGATGGTTTGCTGGACATCCAGGGCGAACCATTCGCCGACGGTTCCATGTTGGCCCACTACGAATTGATGAGAGCGGTGTCCGCGGAGGGGCATAAGGTGGTGGTCGGGGGGCTCGGTGGTGATGAGGCCCTCGCCGGTTATATCGGCCCCTGTTCGCGGGCGCTGGCCGCCGATCAGATCATGGCGGGGCATTGGCGCGCCGCCACCCGCACCGTGGGCGGCGGCCTTCGTGGGTTACTCTCCTGTCTGCCTCATGTGCCGTCGGTCAGTATCCGCAATCCGCTGCGTCGTACCGTACAGTCACGTTTGCTCAGGGGATGGTTGCGTCCGGGCATCATGGGTCACCTCCATGAGCGTTATCCGCCAGAGGGCGATGCCGGCCGCTTTCACAGCTATCTTCGCGCGGGGCTGCGCCAGTGGTCATTGCCCGGTTTCACCCATTACGAGGATCGTAACGCCATGCATTTCGGCTTGGAGGCCCGGGCTCCGTTGTTGGATTTCCGCATCGTCGAGTGGGGCCTGGCCCAAGGCCCGGAGCAGTTGATCGAAGACGGTTTGGGCAAGATGCCCCTGCGTCGATGCATGACGGGGCGCCTGCCAGACGATGTGTTGTGGTACCGGAAGAAACGCGGCTTGCCCGCGCCGGCGGATGTCTGGATGAGTGAGAACGCGGCATGGGTCGATGAGGCGCTTTCCGAGGCCGGGGTGCTGGAGGAATGGATCGACACGGGCGCGGTCCGGCGCGATTTCGCCAGCGCGGTCGGTGTGGGCAAACCCCTCTCCGAGGTCCTGGGTGGAGCGCGTACGGATGTCCTGTGGCGCATCGTCATGGCTGCGCGTTGGTCGGACCGGTTCAGGGTGTCAGCGTGATGTCGGATAAGGGGACCAAGGCGGACATAGTCATCGCCACGGTGGGCCGTTTTCACTACGGCACCCTGGCGTCCCGCCTGCACGCGCTGGGGCGCTTGCGGCGCTTCTATTCCGGGTTCAGCCAGAAGCGCTTGGCCTGCCCGGATGTGCCGGGCGATCTTGTATGCAGCCACCTGTATCCCATGACGCCGGTTTCCGTTCTCGCCAAGCTGGGCCTGCTACGCGGCGATCTCCTGGTGCGGGGTTATCGTTGGGCTCAGATCGAGCTGGATCGGTTTATCGCCCGTGATCTTCCCGACTGTTCCACCTACGTGGCCCTGTCGGGCTGCGCCGTGGAATCCGGGCGGGTGGCGAAGAATCGCGGTATCGGTTTCGTCTGCGAGCGGGCTTCGGAGCATATCGTCAGGGCGGACCGGCGCATGGCGGCGGAGTACGCGCGCTGGGGGGTTCCTTATCGGCCCACGGACCCTGTCATGATCGAGCGGGAGTTGGCCGAGTATGAGCAGGCGGATCGCATCATCGTGATGAGTCAGCGCAGTCGTGAGAGCTTTGCCGAGCAGGACCCGACCCTGTTGGACAAGGTGCATGTGGTTGCGCCGGATGTGTCCGCGAATTTCGATGGCGCCCGGCGGCAGCGCGCGGGGGACGATGTCGAGGTGCGCCTTTTGTTCGTGGGCGCGCAATCTCTGCGCAAGGGATTCGGGCGCCTGTTGCGCGCCTACGCCCGTGTTCGGACGCATCGCTCCAGCCTGTCCATCGTGGGCAATCCCGTCGACGAGACGCCGACGCTCTTGCGGGATGTCGATACAACGGGGGTGCGCTGGCTCGGGGTGATGCCACAGGCCCGCCTCGCGCAGCATTACGCGGATGCGGATCTGTTGGTGGTCCCCTCGGTCGAGGATGGTCTGCCCACCTGCGCGCTGGAGGCCCTGGCCTGTGGTTGCCCCGTGCTGATTTCCGACCTGGCGGGTAGCGCGCAGTACGTGGAGCAGGAAGTGAACGGGCTGATCTATCCCGGCGAGGACGACGACGCGCTCGCCGGGAACCTGCATCGTGTCCTCACGGACGCGGACCTGCTAGGTCGCCTGAAGGAGGGCGTTCAGCGCCTGGGTGCGACCTGGAACCTGGGTAAGGGTTATGGCGAGCGCTGGTTGGAGACCCTGCCGTGACGGCGTCCTGTCCCGTTTCCGTGCTCATCCCCACCTTGAATGAGGAGCGCAATCTCCCCGCTTGTCTGGCCAGCGTGGCCTGGGCGGGTGAGCGCATCGTGTTCGATTCGCGCAGCCGTGACCGGACCGAGGAGATCGCGCTGGCGAATGGGGCGCGTTTTGAACAACGAAGCTTCGATGACTTCAGCACCCACAAGAACTGGGCCCTGGATAACCTGGACTTCGCCCACGAATGGATTCTGATCCTGGATGCCGACGAACGCGTGACCCCGGAGCTGGCCGCGGAGATCCAGCGCGAAATCAGCGGGGGCACGACGCACCAGGGCTACTACCTGGCGCGCAAGATTATCTGGAGGGGACGTTTTCTAAGCCACGGGGGGCGGTATCCTGATCACCAGTTGCGCCTGCTGCGCCGGGGGAAGGGCCGCTATGAGCGCCGACTGGTTCATGAGCACATGCTCGTGGACGGTACGGTGGGGCATTTGAAAAACGCCATCTGGCACGAGGATGACAAGGGCATGGAGCGCTATTTCGATCGCCATAATCATTACTCGACCCTGGAGGCGGTGGAGATCCTACGTGCCCGTGCGAGTCCGGGTGGAGCGACCGTGCTCCAGGCGGGGCCCGCGCGCCGCCGGGCGCTGAAGACCTGGGCCTACCGTTATCTCCCCGCCCGGCCGTTGTTTGTCTTTCTGTTCATGTACTTCTTGAAACTGGGTTTTCTGGATGGCCGGGGTGGTTTCGATTCGGCCCTGCTGCGCGCGATATACGAGTATCAGATCGATGTGAAACTGCGTGAACTGTCGGAGCACGATTCACCGCTTGCACGGCGTTGGCGCGCTTACATCGAGGGAGACGAGCCGTGAACCGGGCGTTACTGAGCAAACTCTGGCGAGCCGGGGGACGTCGCGCGCAGGCTCTGGTGGGGCGCTTGCGTCCCTTGGCCCCCACCCTGGAGGTCATGGCGGGCCGTCCCAACGAGTTGCACCTGGAGACGGTCAATCTGTGCAACGCCAATTGCGTGTTCTGCCCCTATCAGTACCAGGAACGCGACGTGCGGACCATGGAGGAGGCTGTGTTTGAAAAGGCACTGGCGGATTTCGTGGCGGTGGGCGGGGGCGATGTGTTTTTCACACCCATTGTGGGCGACGCCCTCATCGACAAGCAGATCGTGCCCCGTATCCGGCGCGCCCGGGCTTATCCCCAGGTGGGGCGTATCAAGCTCATCACCAACATGATCCTGGCCCACAAACGGGGGATCGATGAGTTGGCTGAGTCCGGCCTCAGCCTGCTAATGGTCAGCATTGCGGGTTTCGACGCCGACATGTACCGGCGCGTCTATCGCTC
>JBMYTY010000237.1:0-3687 GCA_049604855.1 Gammaproteobacteria bacterium
GGCTATGACCTCGTCGTGCCCCCCCTGGTCGAGTACCTGGAATCCCTGCTCACGGGGACCGGGCACGACATGGACATCGCCACGGTGAAATTCGTGGATCAGATGGGCGGACGCCTGCTCGGGATACGCGCCGATATGACCCCCCAGGCGGCACGCATCGATGCGCACCAGCTCAAGCGTGATCATCCCGTGCGTCTGTGTTACCTCGGTCCCGTTCTGCGCAGCGTTCCGGAGCAGCAGGGCGCGGCACGCAATCCACTCCAGGTGGGCGCGGAGATCTATGGCCACCAAGGGGGCTCCAGTGATGTGGAGATCGTCTCCCTCATGCTTGAGACCCTGAAGGCCGTGGGCGTTGAAGACGTCTATATCGATCTGGGTCATACCGGCGTATTCCGCGGCTTGGCGCGTCATGCGGGCATGAGTGAGGCCGACGAGGAGGCCTTTTTCGACATGTTGCAACGCAAGGCGGTACCGGAGATCGAGGCGTTCCTCGATGGGTCCGCCTATGACGCGGCGACGCAATCCATGCTCGCGGCACTGTGTCGGTTGAACGGCGATGCACCGGTGTTGGAGGAGGCGGACTCGGTATTCGCGTCGGCCCCGGCCGAGGTGCGCGATGCCATAGAGCGTTTGAAGACCCTGTCACAGGAAATCAGCGCCGCGCTGCCCGATGTCCCTCTGCACTTCGACATGGCCGAGCTGCGCGGCTACCAGTACCACACGGGCGTCGTGTTCGCCGCCTACGTGCCCGGTTTCGGCGGCGCGGTGGCGCGGGGCGGCCGATACGATTCGGTGGGGCTGGAATTCGGCCGGGCCCGACCGGCGACAGGTTTCAGTGCCGACATCAAGACACTGTTGTCGCTGGGGTGTTACCAAGCCCCGGAAGCGGCGCAAGCGGTGATCCTCGCGCCCGTGGCGGGTGACGCCGGACTACGCGAGGCGGTGGCCTTGCTGCGAGAGGGCGGGCGCAGGGTCATTCATGCGCTGGACGCCGGAGACCTTGAGCCCATGGCGCGTACCATGGGATGTGGCGAGGTTCTGGTCCTGCGTGATGGGCACTGGAGCACTCAGCAGGTCTGAACACGGACCAAGCCGATAAAACAACACAGATGACATTCCCCCGAGCGCGTGGGGATGGTGAAGAAACCAGAGCGAGATATGGGTAAGAACGTTGTAGTAGTGGGCACCCAGTGGGGTGACGAAGGCAAGGGCAAGGTCGTTGATCTGCTCACTGATCGTTGCGCGGCCGTGGCCCGCTTCCAGGGCGGGCACAACGCGGGACACACCCTGGTGATCGGCGGCAAGAAGACGGTTCTGCACCTGATCCCCTCGGGAATCCTGCGTGAGAACGTGCAGTGCATCATCGGTAACGGCGTGGTGCTCGCCATGGATGCCTTGATCAAGGAGATCGCCATGCTCGAGGAGAATGGCGTTCCGGTGCGGGACCGGCTCAAGCTCAGCCCCGCGGCGCCCCTGATCCTGCCCTACCACGTGGCGCTGGATCATGCGCGCGAGGCAAAGCGCGGCAAGAAGGCTATTGGCACCACCGGTCGCGGTATTGGCCCGGCCTACGAAGACAAGGTCTCCCGACGCGGTTTGCGCCTGGGCGATGTGTACGATGCGGCGAACTTTGCTGACAAGCTCCGAGAGGTCATGGAGTACCACAACTTCTCTCTGAAGAATTACTTCGGTCAGCCCGAGGTGGACTATCAGAGCGTGTTGGACGAGGCCATGAGCCTCGGTGAGCAGTTGCAGTCCATGGTGGTGGATACCACCGGCCTTCTTCACGCCCTTCGCGAGGCGGGCGAGAACATCCTCTTCGAGGGGGCACAGGGAGCGCTGCTCGATATCGACCATGGCACCTATCCCTACGTGACATCGTCCACCACCACCGCGGGCGGTGCCTCGGCGGGTTCCGGGGTCGGTCCCACCTATCTCGATTACATCCTGGGCATCGTCAAGGCCTACACCACCCGGGTGGGTGCCGGGCCGTTCCCGACGGAACTCTACGATGGCAAGGATCTGATGGACGAGCAGGGCAAGCACATGGCGGACAAGGGGCACGAATTCGGCTCCACCACCGGTCGTCCGCGACGCTGCGGCTGGTTGGATATGGTCAGTCTGAAGCGCTCCATCCAGATCAACTCGGTCACGGGGATGTGTATGACCAAGCTCGACGTGCTGGACGGCTTGGAGCGCATCCAGATCTGCGTGGGTTACCTGGTGGATGGCACGCCCTCGGAACGCCCGCCGGTCGGCGCCGACGCCTATGCCCAGGTCGAGCCGGTCTACGTGGATGTTCCGGGCTGGAGCGAGAGCACGGTCGGCGTGAAGAGCTATGACGATCTGCCGGAAAACGCGCGCGCCTACCTGCGGAAAGTCGAGGAATTGGCGGGCGTCCCCATCGACATCATTTCGACGGGGCCGGACCGCGACGAGACCATGATCCTGCGTGACCCCTTCGAGGTCTGATCGGGTCCCCGCGCACGCGGGCCTGGTTAATCAAAGGCCGATCCCTCACGGGGTCGGCCTTTTTCATGGGGCGGTGCAATCAACCCCCTCCATCGGCCCGCGATGCCGCGCCAATGGAATGCCTTGCACAAGACGGCGCCCTACACATGGCCGGGTAGTGCATTCAGAATGGAACACCCATCGGAATCCCCGGCCTGAACGGCCTCCCGATGTTCCCTGTTTCAGACCCGGGCCCCCATGAAACGCCAAGTCCGCTCCTCCCGTCGCCGCTCCACGCACCTGTTGGCCCTCAGTGCCTGGCGGGTGCGTCTGGTTTTCTGGTGTGGTGCGGTCATCGTCGGCCTGGTCTCCGCCCTGTTTGCCCTGGGGGCCCAATGGGCGGAGCAGCTGTTCGCCCAGGGCGCCTCCCGATGGCCCTGGGTGCCCCTGGTGCTCACGCCCCTGGGGCTGGGCTTGATCGCCTGGATCACCGTGCGTTTCGTGCCCCAGTCCAAGGGGTCGGGTATTCCACAGGCCATCGCCGCGCTGAAGGCCCATGCCTCGGATGAGATGCGCGACTCAGTACTCAGCTTGCGTGTGGCCGCGGCAAAGATTGCCCTGACCGTCCTCGGTCTGGCCTGCGGTGCATCCATCGGGCGGGAAGGGCCGACCGTTCATGTCGGAGCGGCGGTGATGCACTCCCTGGGCCGATTCGCCCATTTTCCTGCCCATTACATGGAGCGGGGGCTGATCATGGCGGGCGGGGCGGCGGGTGTGGCGGCGGCCTTCAACACGCCTCTGGCCGGGGTCATGTTCGCCATCGAGG
The DNA here is from genome assembly GCA_049604855.1 of Gammaproteobacteria bacterium. Classification (GTDB taxonomy): domain Bacteria; phylum Pseudomonadota; class Gammaproteobacteria; order JACKNK01; family JACKNK01; genus JBMYTL01. Next base: position 3,278 of record JBMYTY010000237.1, read on the forward strand.
AAATGGGCCGTTCCTACGACAAGCGGACCGGCTCCGTGGTCCTCGTCGCGGTGATGCTGGCGGGGATTACCGCGATGCTGATCATGGGCAACTACCATTACTTCGGCTCCACCAGCGCGCGGATCGAGAACGTGCTTTCCATCTGGTACGTCATAGTCACCTGCGGCGTCGCGGGCGGAGTCCTTGGGGGCTTGTTCAGCACCGTACTCATTCAAGGCGGACGGGTGATGGCGCCCAGTTATGCCCGGCATCCGGTACTGATCGCCATGGCCTGCGGATTGGTCGTCGCATTGATCGGTGTGTTTTCCGGTTCGGGTATCTACGGCACCGGCTACCACGAGGCCAAGGCCATACTTGATGGCGGGGGCGGGCACGATCTCCTTTACCCATTCTGGAAGTTGCTCGCCACG
>JBMYTY010000238.1:0-3676 GCA_049604855.1 Gammaproteobacteria bacterium
CGGACTGTTTGGCCTTCAGACGTTCCCGCAGTGCGTCGAGACCGACAATGTATTCACTCATCAAACCGGCGATGGGCGAATGAACTGCTGGGTGGGCCAGCCTTTTGACCTGGTGGGCGTAGTCCGCGGCACGAAGCTCCCGCGTGCCCATGAACTCGAAATCCGCGAGGCTGTGAATCGTCTCGACCTCGTCAGGAGTCAGCGCGTGGTAGCGCAGTTCTCCATCATCATCCCGCGCCAGGGCGGGATGGGGTTGGTATCGGATGCCGGGATTGAGTTCCAGCGTGTATTCGCTGAAGGCCACCCGCTCGGGGGGGGCATCGTCCGACAGGCGTTCACCGTGGGCGTCGAGCAGACGAGGGATGGGGACCTGACGCACGGTCAGCGGCCGCAGCTCGTAGGGCCTCTTCAGGTAGTGATACTCCAGGGGGGGTTGGTAGACCTGACCGACGAACGGGTATTCATCGGAACTATAAGCGCGGGCGGGATCGAGGTGTTTCGGGCGCTCGCGGAACGATTGGTACAGGACTGAGGCTGAGATGTCCTCGCCCGGATACGGATCGTTCCAGACCTCTCCACAGCCGGAAAGGCCCACGGACACCGCGAACAGGGCCGCGAACAGGGCCGCGAACAGGGCCGCGATTCTGGGAACCGTGGCGGGGACTCGGAGCGGACGATCAGCACGGGGGGATTCCATGACCCGGCAACAGTAAAGGACGTGTCCGACCCGTACCATGCCCATGTACGCCGCCACACCTTCCGCCCACCCCCGCCGATCACCTTTGCCTTCAACCTGTTAAAGTGCACCGTCGCCCAGCGGGTGGTTTTCCGCCGCCGGGGCGCCTTCCTCTGAAGCATTAATAACAGGTTCAATCCATGGGATTTCTCGACGGCAAACGCGCCCTGATCGTTGGCCTCGCCAGCAACCGATCCATCGCCTATGGCATCGCCAAGGCCATGCACCGTGAGGGCGCGGAACTCGCCTTCAGTTACCAGAATGAGCGCCTTGAGGGGCGTATCAAGAAGATGGCGGGCGACTTTGAATCGGACATCTGTCTGCCCTGTGATGTCGCGGAAGACAAGCAGATCGATGACCTCATGGACGGTCTCAGCAAGCGCTGGGACGGGTTCGACATCGTGATCCACTCCGTTGCTTTCGCACCGAAGGAACAGCTCGAAGGTCGGTACATCGACAACGTGACCCGGGAGGGTTTTCAGATCGCGCACGACATCAGCTCCTATAGCTTCACCGCCCTCGGGCGCGCTGCTGAGCCGCTGATGAAGGACCGGGCGGGCGCCTTGCTCACCCTCTCCTACCTGGGTGCGGTGCGCTGGATGCCCAACTACAACGTGATGGCGCTTGCCAAGGCCAGCCTGGAAGCGAATGTGCGCTACATGGCCGCTGACATGGGCCCCAACAACATCCGCGTCAACGGCATATCCGCCGGCCCGATCCGCACCCTGGCCGCCGCTGGGATCACCGGCTTTAAGAAGTTCCTCGAATACAGCGAACGCAACAGCCCGCTGCGTCGGAACGTGACCATCGACGAAGTGGGAAATACGGCCGCGTTCCTGTGTTCCGATCTCGCTTCCGGCATCACCGGAGAGATCACCTATGTGGATTCCGGCTTCAGCACCACCGCCATGAATATCGCGGACGCGAGCTGAGGAGCACTGGGGCGGAGGGGGAAGAACCCGCCCCTCCGCTCACCGGCCCGGAGTGCTTGGGTTTGGAGCGCTTGGATGAAAAACGGGACTCTTTCTAAGGCTCCATCTATTTCGGCGCACCACACCAGTGCAGTGCGCCCGTCAGCGGTGAGCGGATCAGCCGAAAGGTCCTCCGACCATGCCTGACCCTGTCTTCACCTCGCGGATATCAGCAAAGAACTTCATGGTCACGCCGCCCACGATGATCAGGTCCTGGTCGTAGAGCATGCGCGCGGCGTCGGGGATGTATTCACCGTTCACCGTCCCCAACTCGCCCGCGTTGGGGTTGGAGCTACGAATATTGCTGATGCTGTAACCATTCGACTTCCGCATCACCAGGGCCGCATGTTGGCCGGGCTGACCCAGCGTGGCAAAGGGGTCTTTCAAGTCAAGGACCGAACCGCGCTGCTCGCCGCTGAGCACCAGAATTCCAGGCTCCGGGGTCTCCACGTGCGGAGTCTGAAAGATCATGGTCTTGTCAGGCTCGGCGGCACCGCCGATCGGGCGGTTACTGACCTGCAAGGTAAACGGACCGATGCTCACCCTGTCGCGACTCATCAACAGGGTACGTGTCACCCGCTTGCCATTCACAAAGGTGCCGTTGGTGCTGCCCTTGTCCTCGACGAAAGGGGCGAAGTGATAACTGAACTCCGCGTGCAGTGAGCTGACACCCGGATGCGCGAGAACGATGTCACAGCCCGGAGCACGTCCGACACTCAGGGTGGAGTGCTCCTTCAGGTGCGACTCCGAACGCACTTCATTTTGTTCCAACACGATGATGTTGATTGTCACAGTGACCCTGTCCTTTACTGAAAACCGCCAACGTTGGGATATCCCAGCCCCCTATCCTAAGCCGATCCTGAACCGTTCTCACGCCGCTTCCCATTCTGAGCCGATCATCCCCAGGATTGGCGCAGGCGACCGCGAAGGCTGTCGCGCGCCTCCTCGATAAGCGAGTCCCGGTCAGCCTCCCGCAGGATCTGCTCCACAACCCGTTTCGGTCCATCCTCGCCCCACGAAGCGCCCGCGGCAAAGTACCGACGCGCTGCCCGTCCCACCACGTCAGTGGCATACCAGGCGACCGCACCTTGCGCCGTCCCGGTGATCAAAGCCGATAAGCCGAGGCTTCCACCCTTGAGGATGGAGGAAACCAGGTGGACGGCCCACACCGTTCCCATCAGCAAGGCCATTTGCCCACTGATTGTCTTCACCAGCGCACCCGCCTGGGAACGGGTGAGCGGAATTCCGTAGACACGGGACAGATGGACAACCATACCGGCATCCACCACCAATGCCGCCGCGAGATCGGTAACCGGCACGGGATTGATGCCCACCAGAACCCCCTTCGCCAGGCAATAACTGTGGATCACACGCTTCGCGAGATCCTCTCGGGCGTCGATCACCCGCTGCGCCACCGCGTCGGAGAGACGGCCAGCGAACAATGACGCGTTCAGCGCGGCGAGGCTTTTTCCCTCCGCCTCCAGTGTTAACCAGAGGCGGTCACGGAGTCCCTGCACTTCGGGCAACCTCGGCTGGGTTTCCTCGCGCTCCTCACCCGCTACATCAACCCGGATCAGCGTACGGGGCAGCGGTTCCGCCGCCGCGGTGACGATATGCGAAGCGGGAATCAGACCCGCCGTACGTCGACGCAGGCTGCTCAGCACCTGGTCACGCTCGGCCTGGGTGAAGCGATCGGTCTTATTCCAGACGAGGAGAATCGGTCGGTTTTCCCTTTGCAGACGGCGAAGGGCTTCCAATTCGGGCTCCGTGATATCCGCCTCAACCACGAACAACACCAGGTCCGAACGCCCCGCGACCTCACGCGCCAGGCGTTCTCGCTCCTCACCCCCCACCTCATTGATACCCGGGGTGTCGATCAGAAACACGCCATCGCTATTGATCCCGCGCCACGCCTCGTACTGGGCATCGGTCGTTTCACCGTGCAATGCACCGGTCCGGAACCTGCGCT
>JBMYTY010000239.1:0-3660 GCA_049604855.1 Gammaproteobacteria bacterium
ACCCAGGCGGCGGGCCACGGAGACCACGTCGATGGAGGTATCACCGCCACCCACGCAGACCACTTTCGCGGCGGTGACCTGCAGGGTGCCCTTGTTGAAGGCATCCAGGAAGGCGACACCGGACACGCAGTTGGGGGTGCCTTCCCAGCCGTCAACGGGAAGGCCGCGACCGGTCTGGCAACCGATGGCCCAAACCACGGCATCGAAGTCTTTCTCGAGCTCTTCGATGGTGACATCGGTGCCGACGCGGGTGTTCATGCGCAGCTCGATGTCGCCCATGTCGACGATGCGGTTGCACTCGTGGTCGAGCACGTCGCGGGGAGTACGGTAGCCGGGAATCCCGTAACGCATCATGCCGCCGAGCTTCTCCTGGGCGTCGATGATGGTGGAGCCGATACCCTTGCGGCGAAGCTGGTAAGCCATGGCCATGCCGGCGGGGCCACCGCCGATGATCGCGACTTTCTTGTCCATGACGGCGTCGGGGCGCTCGAACTTCCAACCTTCTTTGAAGGCGGTGTCGCCGATGAACTGCTCTACGGCATTGATGCCGACGAAATCATCAACTTCATTGCGGTTGCAGCCGTCCTGACAGGGGGCGGGGCAGACGCGTCCCATCTGAGAGGGGAAGGGGTTCGCATCCGTGGAGCGGCGGAAGGCGTATTCCTGCCAGCTCGTGCCCTCGGCGGGCTTTTCCATCTGGCGCACGATCTGCAGCCAACCACGAATATCCTCGCCGGAAGGGCAGGAGCCCTGGCAGGGCGGGGTGCGGTGAACATAGGTAGGACACTTGTGGGAGGTGTCCTCCTTGAAGATCTTGTTGTCCCATCCGCCCCAGGCGTCCGAGTCGTGGGTCGCACCTTCCTTGAACTTGCGGAAAGTGTGGCCGTCGCCTTTGTACGTCTTACTCCAAGGAGTCGCCATGGTCAGTGTCTCCTGTACCGTGAACCGTTCGGCCCGAGGCCGTATGTTTCTGTCTTTACATCGGGTACGTCTGGCTGGGACGTACCCGGGTTTGCTCGTACGCGACAGCCGAAGTCATCGCGTGGCGGCGGATTCCAAGCGCGCGGCAATATAGCCCAGCGCTTATGAAACCCCCCATATCCAACTGGTAATAGCCCAGCCGGTGTGGAATGCCTTGTGCTTAGTGCTCGGTGTCCAGGACCAGCGCGTCGCCGACCAACTGGTGCAGCGAAATGATCTGATCCATGGAGAACCCGTAGTACGGAAGCACCTTGGCGAACTGGGTCTTACAGATGGCGCAGATGGCCGCCATATGCGTGACACCGTTGTCCTGAATGACCTCTCCCAGTGCTTCCATTCGGGGCAGGGCACCTTTGACGCGGATCTCCATAAGGTCGTCGGTCAGCAGACCGCCGCCGCCGCCGCAGCAGTAGGTGCTGTCGAAGATGGTGTCGGCGGGCATGTCGACATAATTATTGACCGCGGCCTTGATCAGATTCCTTGGCAAGGCGTACTGGCCGCCGGGTTGGTCACCCATCCGGCTGGCACGGGATACGTTGCAGGAGTCGTGGAAGGTAACCACCTTGTCATCGTTCAGAGACGGGTCGAGCTTGATGGCACCTTTGTTCAGCAGATCAGTCGTGCATTCGACGATGTGCTGCGGGATCGGGTAGTTGTGGTCAAGCTGCTTCTGGAGCATCTGCGCGTACTTGTCGTCATCCGCGGCACCGGATCCGATACCGGCGAGGGTGTTCCAGAAGGAGTAGGCGACGCGCCAGGCGTGTCCACACTCACCGACCACGATACGTTTGACCCCGAGTTCAAGGGCGGCCTCGCGGATGCGCTCCGCCTGGCGCCGCATGTTGTCGTAGGAGCCGATGAACATGGAGAAGTTGGCGGCCTCCGATGCATAGGAGGACACAGTCCAGGACAGGCCAGCGGCATGAAATACCTTCGCGTAGCCGATCAAACCATCGATATGGGGCTCCGCGAAAAAGTCGGCGGAGGGGGTGACAAGCAGGATATCCGCGCCCTTCTCGTCACAAGGCAGCTTCACCTGGACCCCGGTCTCATCCTCGATGTCTTCTTCCAGACCTTCCAGGGTGTCCACCAGCGCGGGCTCGGGCAGGCCGAGGTTGTTTCCGATCTTATGGACCTTGGCGATGATCTCGTTCGAATACTTCTGGCCCATGCCCACTGCGTCCATGATCTCGCGCGCGGCCATGGAGATTTCCGCCGTGTCGATTCCGTAAGGGCAGAACACTGAGCAACGGCGACACTGGGAGCACTGGTGGTAGTAGCTGTACCAGGAGTCGAGGACATCCTTGGTCATGTCCGTGGCGCCAACCAGCTTGGGGAAATATCGTCCGGCGAACGTGAAGTAGCGGCGATAGACCTTGCGCAGCAGGTCCTGGCGTGCGACCGGCATGTTCAGTGGATCGGAGGTGCCCTGGTAGTAGTGACACTTATCCGTACACGCACCGCACTTGACGCAGGAGTCCAGGAACACCTGAAGGCCGCGGTAGCGGCTGACCAGGTCGCCGAGCTTGTCTACGGCGCGTTGCTCCCAACCCACTTCCAGCTCACCCGGAAAACCGAGGGGCTCGTTATGTGGGGGTTTGGCGACGAAGGGGGAGAGACCTTCCATCGCGCCCGGCTTGACGTTGGGAATGTCCCTGGGGCCGTGTTCGCGAAACTTCGGAACCTCGTAATCGGCCATGGTGTTACCTCGATCTCAAATATCAGCGGTCGTTGGCGATGTCGGACGGTGCAAGCGTCGTCTTATTCGGCCTTGGCGGCCTTGCTGTCGATGTTCGACTCGAACTTGACGACGGCCCAGTCGGCGACATGGCGCTTCTCACGAGGGTTGTCGATCTGGTTGCGGGTCGGGCTGAAGAAGACCCCAGGAGCGTGCAGGAGCTTGCTGATGGGGAACACGATCATCAGCACGATGACCAGAAGAAGATGAATCAGAAGAAGAGGATCGGCGGGAAGCGGCTGCCAGTTGAAGGTGTACAGACCCACCATGAAACCCTTGAGGCCGACGATATCGACCGGAGCAACGTGTTGGCTCATGAGCACACCGGATACACCAATGCCCAGCAGCAGAGCCAGCATGAGGTGATCAGAGGGGGCGGAGATATAACGCACGCGATCCACCAGGAACCGACGACCCCATAGACCGATCAGGCCAACCACCATCGCGATGCCGGCGTAGATGCCGATCCACTGCATAAGCACGATGAGGGTGGGCACGGAGTCGCCGAAGTAGCGCAGATGACGCACCAGCGCGATGAACATGCCGAAGTGAAACAGGTACGCAAAGACCCAGATCCACTTGTTCGAGCGAAACAGGCTACCGAAGAACAGCACTTCGGTGACCATGCGAAAGACCACGCCGCCCTGGGTGACCGGTGCCGGCATGGTGGGAATCTTCAGCGGTGCCGGGGTCGTCGCGTACTGGCGGATCTTGCGGTACAAGCCGTAGATCAACAGCGCCGTGGCCCCGTAGAAAAGAAGGGCAAAAAGCCCGGTCAGAAAAGACATGCTCGAGATGCCTCCGAACAGAAAAACCGCGGAGAAGAGAGCGGAGTGCTCTGCGTGAAACTTGAGTATCCGGCCCGCCTCAATCCCAGCGGGTAGGGGCCGGAAGCGAATCCGCCGGGCAAGGGAAGGCCCGGCCCGGCGGATTCGTCACCA
>JBMYTY010000240.1:0-3643 GCA_049604855.1 Gammaproteobacteria bacterium
CGACGGTGCAGTGGGTGCTGCACACGGCGGCGCCGTGCCCCGAGTGGGCGAAGCGGGCGATGATCGACTGGTGGGGGCCGGTCATCTACGAGATGTACGGCGCCTCCGAGGGGGCCTCCCTCAGAACAAGGCCTCCGGAATGATGAGTATGTCGCCCGGCAACATCTGCACATTGGCTGAGATGTCGCCGCGCTTGACCAGATCGGCAATTCTCACACCGAACTGCACCTGCTCCCCATTGACGGTTCGCACGATACTGGCACGGTCGCCATCGGCAAACGTGGTTAGCCCCCCGACCTGGATCATCACATCCAGCAGGGTCATGGCTTCGCGGTAAGACAGGGATTGAGGCCTGGCGGCCTCGCCAAGAACACGGATCTGGTCACTGAACGGGCCGTTGAACCCCTTCACGATCACCGTCACCACCGGTGCCTTCACATAGGTGGAAAGAACCTCTTCCATGTCCCGGGCCAACTGGGTGGGCGTCTTACCGGCCGCGGCCATGTCCTCGACCAGGGGCGTGGATAATTTTCCGTCGGGGCGAACTGGGACATTGGCGGACAGCTCTTTGTTCCGCCACACGAAGATCTCCAGGTTGTCACCGGGGCCGATCCGATACTCGGCCTGCTCTTTGACCTCCTGTAGCTCGGCGGGCAGAGGCGGCAGACTCTCGCAGCCCTGCAAGAGCAGCGCGGCGAGCCACAGGATGGCGACGGCGCGCACCCTGATGAGGCCGGAAATCTCGGGTCGGTTCATGGCAAGCAAGCCCTCCTAAAGGGGGCTCACCACATGGAGAACCCTTAAATCACATCAGGAATCCGTTCTAACTATTTGAAATTTTGAACCATTTATCAAGTCAAAAATACCTGACAGCGGTTCGGCGGCCATGTTTTGCCGACTCATTCACTTGGGAAGAGAGGCCAGCAAGGCTTCGGTCTTCTTGCGCTCTGGAAAATCCTCCTCCAGTTGCAACGCACGCTCCAGATGAATGCGCGCATCCTTATAGCGCCCCAGAGCGTTCAGGCCAACGCCGAGGTGATAGCGCATATCCGGCCGTTTTGGGGACATATTCACCGCTTTCTCAAGGGCGCGAACCCCCTCGTCTTTATCACCCATTTGCACGAGCGCCCAGCCATAGGTATCGACGACCTCGGCCCGATTGGGCGCTTTTTCGTAGGCCTTTTTAGCGTAAGCCAAACCCTTTGGGTCCCCGCTGTCCAACAGCATCCAGGCCAGGTTGTTGTAGACCACGAGGTTATCGGGCTGCGTTTTGAGTACTTTCTCGTAGGAGGCCTTCGCTTCGTCCAGCAGTCCCAGTTCGTGCTGGGCGACGGCGTAAATCATCTGGATCTTGTCGTCGTCAGGATAATCGTTGAGCCACTCTTGCAAGGGCTTCAGCGAGGCGGAACCATACTTGAGCGCCTTCGCGGCCTGGTGCCTCTTGATGGCCAGGGCAGCGGATTTTCCTACCTTGTAGGCCTGATTGAACCGGTCATAGGCATCCTGGTAGCGATCCAGGCGCATGTACATCTCACCACTGAGCTCGTACCCGGCCGAGACCTTGGGGTCCAGCTCGATGACCTTCTCCGCCGTGGCGATCGCCTCCTTCAGGTTGCCCATGCGATAGAGCAGATCAGCCTTCATGATGGGCGCGGCCAGAGCCTTCGGATCAAGATCGATGGCTTTGTTGAGCTGGGATACCGCCCCCTCGAGATCTTTTCGATTGACCAGGATCGTGGCCAACTGAAGGCGCGGCTGAATGGATATGGGGTTGAGCTTGACCAAGTCGCGGTAGTAACCCTCCGCCTCCTCCAGGCGGCCCGATGCGGCCAGGGCCGCGGCCAGCGTGTTCAGCGCCTTCTCCGATTCTGGGTGTGCCACCTGGTTCTGGCGCGCCGTGGAAATGGCGCGGTCACTGTCGCCGGAGCGCAGATACAGACCGGTAAGCGCGATCAGTGGAGGCTCCGCCTGGGGATCAGCATTGCGCGCCTTTTCCGCCCAGGATATGGCCTCGTCCAGCTTGCCCTTGAATGCGGCATACGACGACATGGCCAACAGCGCATGCTGATTCTTGCTATCAAGCTTCTCGACCTCGCGGTACCAGACCTGGGCGGCCTCGATATCGTTGTTCACCAGATCGATCTGAGCGAGGTTCAAGCGAGCGGAAACCATCTTGGGATCGATCTCGAGGGCCTTTTTAAAGGCCTCGGACGCACGGTCATATTCGCCTTGGTTGAGATGCGCCGCACCCAGTAGATTCCAGGGCACCGCGGAATCCGGGTTCGCCTTGATCAGGTCCTTTGCGGTCTTGATCGCCGCAACGGTGTCCTTGTTTCTCATCTGGGCAAAGACCAGCATCACGTCGGACATGCCCATCCCTTCTTCGAGACGGGTGGATTCCTTCAGGGACTTGACCGCGGCATCGTATTCACCTGACACCAATTGCCCCATGGCGAGCTGTGAATGCATGGCGGCGGCATCGGGCTGAAGGTCAGTGGCCATGGCGAGGTACTTGTTGCCTTGTTCCGGATCATTGCTCTGCAGGTAGGCACTACCGAGCAGCGCGAGATACTGGGGGTCCTGCTCCATTTCCGCGTTGTGGATGGTCTCCAGTATCTCCACCGCCTCCCTTGGGCGCTTGGTCTTCATACGTATGGCGGCAAGCAGCTTGATCGCCCGTGGATTGGTCTTGATCACGCGCACGTAGCGCTTCAGGTGTTCTTCGGCCAGTTCGAGGTTCTCGCGCTCGTACTCGATGGCCCCCATCAGCATGTTGGCGGCGGGGTGATTGGGCTGCAGGCGCAACACCTCCACCAATTGCTCCGAGGCGGGCTCGATTTCTTTACGAGCGAACAGGATCGATGCCTTGAGGAAACGAGCCTGGGGGTCGTTGGGCCGATATTTGAGCACCAGGTCGACATCCCGTTCGGCAATCTCTGGCTTATTCATCGCCACGTATGTGGTGGCCCGGCCGATAAGGGCGGACATATTGCCGGCTTCAACGTTCAAGGCACGGTCGAAGGCCTTGGCTGCCTCGACGAACTTTTTGTTACGACGGAATATCTCCGCCTGCACCACCCAGCTGGCAGCCCGACTGGAATCCTTAGCCAAGGCCCGGCGGACGTGCTTTTCCCCCGTTTCCAGGTCATTGGAGAGCACCGCCAGGCGCGAAAGCCCCAAGTAGGCCTCACCACTGTCCGGGTGGGTCTTCAACGCCAGCTCAAACTGCTTCTTCGCGTCGTCCATCGCGCCCTTGGTCAGGTAAGCCGTGCCTTTGAGGGCAATAAGTTCGGCCTTGACCAGGTCGGAGACCGAGTAATCGGGTTCCAGCTCGAGGATCACCTTGTCCGCCTGTCCCTGCGCCAGGTAGGCCCGGCCCATATCAATCCCCCAGCGGTCCATGGGCACGCCGGCACTGCGCGCGCGACGGATTTCCTTCTCGGCTCCCGCGCCATTACCGACACGCAGGTACACCCGCCCCAAGAGCAGCCGTGCCTCGCCGTTCTCGGGATTCTCTTGAAGCACGCTCTTGAGTTTGATGACCGCGGTACGCAGATCACCTTTTTCCACGGCTGCGCTGATTTCCGAGAGGTCTTCTTGCTGTGCCGCCGCGGCCACGGCCCCCAGGGCCAGCGTCGCGGCG
>JBMYTY010000241.1:0-3621 GCA_049604855.1 Gammaproteobacteria bacterium
TGAGGCCATTGCCTCGTACCCGGGAATCAACGGGGCGCCCGCTTGGTCGCCGGATGGCGGCAAGCTGGCACTGACCCTGTCCAAGGACGGCAACCCCGAAATCTATGTGCTTGATCGGGCCAGTAAGCGCCTTAGCCGGATCACCAACAGTCGGGGAATCGATACCGAGCCCACATGGTCACCGGATGGTCGCACCCTCGCCTTTACGTCCGATCGTGGCGGAAAGCCCCAGATCTACCGCGTTGATGCGCGCGGGGGCCGCGCTGAACGCCTGACCTTCGATGGCGAATACAATGCACGCCCGATTTATGCGCCCGATGGGCGCCGCATCGTCATGGTTCATGGCAACAAGGGGCGCTACCGGATCGGGGTGCTGGACCTGGATACCGGCTTCCTGCGCGAACTCAGTGATGGCCGCTTGGACGAGTCGCCAAGCTTCGCGCCCAATGGCGCCATGGTCTTGTACGCGACCCGGGCGGGTAGAAACGGGGTACTCGCCGGGGTATCCGTTGACGGAAGCGTGAAGCAACGTTTACGACTCGACGCGGGCGATGTCCGCGAACCCGCCTGGTCACCTTTTCTGCCTTGAACCGCGAAACCGTTTCAGACGATCCGTCATCTCACCCAATATCTGTCATCTCACCCAACAGGAGATCCCATGATGAACACGCAGCGACTGCTTGGTGTCACGCTGGCTTTGCTATTGCTCGCCGGTTGCGGCGGTGACACGGGTATCCGGGACTCGGACCAGGCCCCGGTGGAGGACAGCGTGTCCGGCACCTCAGGGCGCGATGGTTACGGCACCGGCGGGGCCAGCAGCCAGGGTGCGGCGGGAGCCGCCCAGTTCAGCGGGCATCCTTTGGATAATCCCCAGGGACCTCTCTCCCAGCGGGTGTTCTATTTCGGTTACGACATCGACGAGGTTTCGGCCAACGACCGGGCGGCACTGGATGCCCATGCCCGCTACCTGGCCTCCAACCCGGCGACCATCGTCACCGTTGAAGGGCACGCCGACGAACGTGGCTCCCGCGAGTACAACATCGGTCTGGCGGAGCGCCGTGCACTCAATGTCCGACGTTTCCTGCTTTTCCAGGGCGCCAGCGCTCGCCAGGTACGAGTCGTGAGCTACGGCGAAGAGCGGCCCGCCGCACTGGGAGACAACGAAAGTGCCTGGTCATTGAACCGCCGGGTCGAGCTGCAATATCCGGGGCATTGAGAGAATGGCGAACATGCGCACGATGGCGATTGTCGCCACGCTGGGAATGGGCCTGCTGCTTCCCTCCTCCGTTCTGGCCCAATCGCTGGAGAGCCGGGTCGAACGACTGGAGCGGCTGCTCGAGAATCAGATTCTGCGGGAAATGCTGCAACGTCTGGAGGATATTCAGCGCGAGGTACGTGAGCTGCGCGGTGAGCAGGAGGTTCACGAGCATCGTATCGGTCGCTTGATGGACCGTCAGCGCGAGTTGTACCTGGATGTGGACCGACGCCTCGCGAAGCTGGAACGGGTGGGCGGAAGCGCTGGGGTCGGTGGGGCCGCACCCGCCGATACCACCGCGGACGCGGGCGCCGGGTCAGCTATACCGGGCGCCACGACTCCCGAGCAGGGCAGCGTGACATCAGGTGTACCGGCCGCCGCGGACGTGGCTGACGCCGCGGCGGAAACGGCGGACTACGAAAATGCGTTCAACCTGGTGACTGAGGGACGCTACGAGCAGGCTCAAAAAGCCTTGGCCACCTTTCTTCAAGCCCATCCTGATGGGCGGAATGCCCCGAATGCGCAGTACTACCTGGGTGAGGCCCACTACCTGACGAGCAATTTCGACCAAGCGTTGAAAGAGTATCGCGCCCTGCTGACCCGCTATCCGGACAGTGGGAAGCGCGCGAGCGCCTTGATGAAAATCGGCTTCGTGTATTACGAAAAGAACGATATGCCCAAGGCGCGCCAGGCCCTGGAGCAGGTTGTGCGGGAGTATGCGGGTTCAACCCAGGCACGCCTGGCCTCACAACGCCTCAAGCAGATGAAGTCGGACGGCCTGATCCGCTGACCGGAGTGAGCGATGTCCGGGGAACGTCTGCGCATCACCGAACTGTTTCTATCCCTGCAAGGCGAATCACGCTCGGTGGGATGGCCGACGGTGTTCGTGCGGCTGACCGGGTGCCCCTTGCGTTGCCGGTGGTGTGATACCGAGTATGCCTTCAGCGGGGGGCAGTGGATGTCGCTCGGCGAGATTGAGGCCAAGGTGCTCTCTTACGGCGTGCGCCATGTCTGCGTGACAGGCGGCGAACCTCTGGCTCAAAAGGCCTGCACCCGTTTGCTGACGGCCTTATGCGATCGGGGTCAGGAGGTGTCCCTTGAAACATCCGGTGCACTGGACCTGGCCGGTGTGGACCCACGCGTCGTGAAGGTTATGGACCTGAAGGCGCCGGGTTCCGGAGAAGCTGACGGCAATCGATGGGAAAACCTGGAACTGCTCACGTCCAGGGATCAGGTCAAGTTCGTTATCTCGGATCGCCATGACTATCAGTGGGCTCGTGACGTGATGGCGGAAACGGGTATTGATGAGCGCTGCGAAGTGCTTTTCTCGCCGGTTCAGGGGGAAATGGAGCCGCGTGTACTGGCGGACTGGATGGTGGCCGACCGATTACCCGCTCGTTTTCAGCTCCAACTTCACAAACTGCTCTGGGGGAGCGAAGCCGGTCGATGAGTGACCTCAAACGAAATGCCGTGGTGCTGCTCTCCGGTGGCCTGGATTCCGCGACCGCCTTGGCGGTTGCCCGGTCCGAGGGCTTTGAATGTCACGCTCTCAGTGTGGCTTACGGGCAGAGACACAGCGCGGAGTTGGAGGCTGCCCAGCGCGTGGCGAAAGCCCAGGGCGTGGAGTCCCACCGGGTCATCGAGCTGGATTTGTCAGCGATAGGCGGTTCGGCCCTGACGGATACCCGTTTGGATGTCCCCGAAGAACCAACGGAAGGGATCCCGGTGACCTATGTGCCGGCCCGAAACACGGTGTTCCTTTCCCTGGCGGTGGCCTGGGCCGAGGTGCTGGGTGCGGGCGACCTGTACGTTGGCGTCAACGCCGTCGATTACTCCGGCTATCCGGACTGTCGACCTGAGTTCATTCGCGCCTTCGAGCGTGTGGCGAACCTGGGAACGCGGGCCGGTGTCGATGGGGACGGTTTTCGCGTTCATGCGCCGCTGATCGACCTCAGCAAGGGCGCCATCATCGCCCTGGGTGTCGGGCTGGGGGTCGATTACGGTTTGACCGTTTCCTGTTACCAGGCAGGGGTGGATGGCACGGCGTGCGGGCGCTGTGATTCCTGCCGAATCAGGGCCGATGGGTTTGCCCAGGCGGGAGTTCCGGACCCCACGCGATACCGCGTTTGAATCGTACTTCGAACGCTTGTCATTCGAAGCGATTCCGGTATGATTCGCCGCTCGTTTTCGGGGCCACCCAGGGCCGTGAAAACGCCATTTAAGGGTCGTTAGCTCAGTTGGTAGAGCACCGCACTTTTAATGCGATGGTCGTAGGTTCGAATCCTACACGACCCACCAGTTTCCCGGTTTCCGGGGCCAGACATCCCTACGGATGATTGGTCCCGGCGCATAAAAAAGCCCGGCCA
>JBMYTY010000242.1:0-3610 GCA_049604855.1 Gammaproteobacteria bacterium
AGCAGTCGCAGGGCCCGTACCCGGGCCTGGTCATCGAGATTCGCGGTGGGTTCGTCGAGCAACATAACGGCGGGTTTGCGCAGCCAGGCCCGGGCCAGGGCGACGCGCTGGCGTTCGCCCCCGGACAGGGTCTTCGCCGACTGATCCGCCAGATCTTCGAGGCCCGCCCAGGACAGAGCCTCGGCCGTCATGGGACGGCGGATCGCACGCGGCAGACGACGCACGGCGAAGGCGACATTCCGGCGGACGCTGCCATCCAGCATATAGGGCTGTTGGTGCACGTAGACGCACAGGTTGAGCAGATGTTGGCGGGCACGTCGCCAGGGCAGGGGCCCCAGGCCGGTGTCGAAGGTGCCCGCGTCGCTGGGCTCCAGCCCGGCGATAATCCTGAGCAGCGTTGATTTGCCGGTGCCGTTGTCGCCACGCAGCAGCAGGCAACCATCGGTCGAGAGGCTCAGATCCGTGTTCTCGAGCACCGGGTCGCGGCCGCTGAACCGCTTGCGCAGTCCTTGGACCCGGAGCAGGGGCGTGTGTGGGAGCTTCGAGCCGCTCATGCACTCACCATGGCGCCGCGCCCCTGGAACTGGTGCAACAAGGCATTGACCGCGAAGGCCAGCAGCACGAGTACGAGGCCGAGGGCGATGCCCTGGGCAAACTCGCCCTTGCTGGTTTCCAGGGCGATGGCGGTGGGTATGTTGCGGGTGTAATGGAGGATGTTGCCGCCCAGCATCATGGAGGCGCCCACCTCGGCGATGATGCGGCCAAAGGCGGCGAACAGGGCGGCGAGCAGGCCGAAGCGGACTTCGCGCACCACGGTGATGAGCGCGTCGGGTACGGACCCACCCAGTGTTCTCGCCGTCTCCCAGGCGCGCCGGTCCGACGCCTGCAGGGCGGAGTGGCCCATGGACACCAGGATGGGCAGGGCCAGTGCGATCTGGCCGAGCACCATGGCCGATTGGGTGAACAGCAGGCGCCAGTCACCCAGGGGGCCGGCACGGGACAGCAGGATGTACAGGGTCAGGCCCACAACCACGGCGGGTACCGAGAGCAGGGTGTTGAAGACGGTGATCAGCACCCGCCGACCGGGGAAACGCGCGTAGGTGAGCAGGAAGGCCAGGGCGAGGCCCAAAGGGGTGGCGATGAGTATCGCCAACAGGGAAACGCTGAAGGAGATGCCAATGATCTCCCACAGCGCGCCATCGCCGCTGAACAGCAGGCGCAGCGCTTCGATACTGGCGTCGGTCAGGCGATCCAAAAGGGCGGTTCAGCGTGGGATGTGTGGCGAGGGTGGAATGCGCCGTCGGCGCGGGGCCACGGAGCATAGCAAGGGAAGCTCTTTCAGGAACCGCCGCGCCCATTTGTGTGGAACGGGCCGTGCAATGGGGCCGTGCAATGGGGCCGGATGCGATGCGGGGCGCGCGGGACCGCGCGCTTCATCTGGACAGGGCCGGGGCGCCCCGCGTGGGGGGCTTGGCTGGTCCTGTAGAGGAAACACGACCTTGGCCGGGCCGTCGCCCGGCATCAGGTCAGCGCGCGGCCCAGGTCGGACAGACGATGCGCGATCAACGCCGGGCGGTGGCGGTCTTGGCGCTGGGCGTGAACAGCTGTTCGCCATGCAGGCGGAAGGCCGCGATGAGCTGTTGGCCCGCGTCACCGGTCAGCCAGGTAATCAGACGCTCGGCCCCCGCGTGATTGAGGTCCGGGTACTTCGTGTCGCTGACGCGGATGATGCCGTAGGGATTGAACAGGACCGGGTCGCCCTCGAAGAGCAGGCCCAGGTGGGACTTGGCCTTGATAGCGAGCCAGGTGCCGCGATCGGTCAGGGTGTAGGCATCCGTCTCGCTGGCGATCTGCAACACCTTGCCCATGCCCTGCCCGGCCTCGCGGTACCAGGGGCCGTCAGGGTGGGTCTTGGCGAGCGTCCAGAGGGCGCGTTCCTTTTTGTGGGTGCCGGAATCGTCGCCCCTGGATATGAACCCGGCCTGGCTGGAAGCGATGGCGCGAAGGGCCTCGGAGGCGCTTTTTCCGGCAGCGACTCCGGCGGGGTCGTTCTTCGGCCCGACGATGACGAAGTCGTTGAACATCACCGCGTGCCGCTCCACGCCGTGGCCCTCGTTGACGAACTGTTCCTCCGCCGATGGCGCATGAACGAGGACCACGTCCACGTCTCCATCCCGCCCCATGCGCAGCGCTTTACCGGTCCCCACGGCGATGACATGTACCTGTTCCCCGGTGGCCGCGCTGAATTCGGGTAGCAGGTAGGCGAGCAGTCCGGAATTCTCCGTGCTCGTGGTGGTGGCGAGCCGGATGGGCTTGGTATCGGCCAGTACCGGTGCGCCGCCCAACAGTAGGGTGATCATGACCAATCCGCTGAGAAGGGTTTGGCGCCGGATCATGGACAAGCATTGGATGGGGCCTCGGATCATGATGTGTCCTCGCGTGCGGTTCCGGGATTCAATCACCGGGTGTTCTTGGGGGAGCGGGAGGATAGTCCCCTTGCGTCTGGCTGTCCCTCGCCCGCAAAAGGTGTTGGGGGATTTCCCGGTGTCCGGGATGTTTCGCGATGTGAATGAAAAAAGGCGGCCGGTGGCCGCCTTTTCCTTACCGGGGAGGGCTCGGATCCGCGCCATCAGCGCATCAGATTGACCAGGTATTCCAGGCCCCGGGTATGCAGGGTCAGCACGGCGTCCTGCAGGTTCGGGTTGCCCACCGTCGCCATCAGCACGTCTTTCACGGTACCCGACGCGATGTTCTCCATACCGATCAGGGTGTCGGCCTGGGTGGCCAGGGCGAAGGCACTGGTGAGGATGATGGCGGCAAAAGGCCACTTGGCGTTGGGCGTGCCTTCCTTCTGAAACAGTTCACCGACCAGGCCGGGCAGTATCGCCAGCATGAACATGCCCAGTCCGATCAGTGCCGTCAGGCTGATCCGCTCGGCCATGGGCATGTCGACGCTGGCACCCATGAGGACCGATCCGATCGCGGCGACGCTGAACAGGAACAGCATCAGGCCCACCAGGCCGACGGGGGCGAACAGACGGTCCAGAACGGGGGTTTCACTGTTCAGCGCGATGTCGAACTTGCGCGAGACCTGGTCAGCGGACACCACCCGCTGAAGCGTCGGGCTGGTGGCTGCCATGGGGTCGTCCATGGACCCGGTGCGGGAGCGAAGACCACCGGCGGCGAGGAGCTCGGCGAGCAGGCGTGCCCCGGCGGCGTCCAGGTTGCGTTTGATCACAACCGGCTTACCGGCGTTGATGAGGGCGTGTGCTCTCATCTTCGGCATGTTGAAGGTGTCCTGCAGGAAGGTCAGGGCGTCAGGCCCCGAAGTGCCGGGGAGCAGATCACCCTGAAATGCGACGAAATAGCGATCTTGCGTTTTCATGGCGGCGGTACTCATGGCTATGTCTCGGTAGATTCCGGAAAGGCTCCGGTCTGTGGCTGCCATGAGACCGCGATCCCCGGGTGCATTCCGTGAACTGGTTCACAAAACCGCGCGGGGCAGTCACTTTTTTCGTTGTTGCCCCTGAAAAAGCAAGGGATCGGATGACGCCATGTGGCGATGCGTAGGCGGCGCGCTTACCTGGGAGAGGCGATCGCCATGGCGGGA
>JBMYTY010000243.1:0-3609 GCA_049604855.1 Gammaproteobacteria bacterium
GGGCCTTCACGGTTCGCGTCCCACGATCAGGGGCCGGGATTGTGGAAGCAGGGTTTCGGAGCCTGCATCTGGGGCGGGGTTTTATGTGCAGTGCAACATAACGCAGGATAACGGTGAACCCGAGGTGGTGGAATACTCTTTCATCTGACGGGCCCACCGCGACCTTTGCGCCGACGGCCGGTATCATTCCGGGGCGTAGCCCCGACCAACCCACCGCCCCCGCATCGCACGGGGACGCAACTTTCAGGTACCCAATCCCATGAAAACCAAACACCTGCTGACCACCCTCGCTTTTTGCGTCGCCATCGCCGGTTCCGCCGTCGCTGCTGAAAAGGTCATTCCCACCTTCAAAAAGGCCGACGTGGATGGCAACGGAGAAGTGGACGCCGCTGAATTCAAGGCCGCGACCGCGGCCGGCGTGAAGAAGACCCTCGCCGAGCTCGACAAAGACGGCAGCGGCCGTCTGAGCCCCAAGGAATACGAAGTGATCCTGGAAGAGGATTGCGACTGAGCCTTCAGCGGGCGACTGACCGGCAGCCTGCCTTGGCGTGAGGCCCTTTGGCGGGGCGGCCGGTAACGAAAAAAGCCCCCGGGGTCTCCCCCGGGGGCTTTTTCTTTGTCCCGCAAGGAACGCCCGGCCCTACATCTTGCTGATCATGATGCGACCGAATTCCGAGCAGGAAACCTTGGTGGCGCCCTCCATGAGCCGCGCGAAGTCATAGGTGACATTGCGCGAGCCAATGGCTTCATCCATGGCGTTGATCACCATGTCGGCCGCCTCGGTCCATCCCATGTAGCGCAGCATCATCTCAGCGGAGAGAACGAGCGAACCGGGGTTCACCATATCCTTACCGGCGTACTTGGGCGCGGTGCCGTGAGTAGCCTCGAACACGGCATGTCCGGTGTCGTAGTTGATGTTGCCCCCGGGAGCAATACCGATGCCCCCGACCTGGGCCGCGAGTGCGTCGGAGAGGTAATCGCCGTTCAGGTTCATGGTGGCAATCACGTCGAAATCCTTGGGACGGGTCAGTACCTGTTGCAGCGTGATATCGGCAATAGCGTCCTTCACCAGCACCTTGCCCTCGGCCAGGGCTGCATCCTGCTCCGCATTGGCGGCCTCCTGCCCCTTGTCAGCCACGGTTCGCTCCCACTGCCCCCAGGTGTAGGTGCTGTCGGCGAATTCCTTCTCCGCCACCTCGTAACCCCAGTTACGGAAGGCCCCTTCCGTGAACTTCATGATATTGCCCTTGTGCACCAGGGTCAGGGACTTGCGCCCATTGTCGATGGCGTACTTGATGGCGGCTCGGATCAGGCGACCGGTGCCCTCCTGGGAGACGGGCTTGATGCCGATGCCCGAGGAACCGGGGAACCGGATTTTCTGAAAACGCTCGGGGAAGGACTCCTCCAACAGCTTCAGGAACTTCGCATTTTCCTCCGACCCTTCCTCAAACTCGATGCCCGCATAGATGTCCTCGGTGTTCTCGCGGAAGATCACCATATCCACCAGCTCCGGGTGTTTGACGGGCGAAGGCACACCGTCGAACCAGCGGACGGGGCGCAGGCAGACGTAGAGATCGAGGATTTGTCGCAGGGCCACGTTGAGCGAACGAATGCCCCCGCCCACGGGTGTGGTCAGCGGCCCCTTGATGGATACCAGGTACTCCCGGATCAGGTCGATGGTCTGATCCGGCAGCCACGAACCCGTGATGTTATTGGCCTTTTCGCCGGCGTAGACCTCCATCCAATGGATCTTCCGGCTGCCGGCGTAGGCCTTGTCCACGGCGGCGTTGACCACATCGATCATGACGGGGCTGATGTCCACGCCGATGCCATCACCTTCGATATACGGGACGATCGGGTTGTCCGGCACATCGAGGACGCCATCGTTGATGGTGATCTTCGCACCGCCTTCCGGAATCTGGATGTCTGCCATGGGGGCTGTTTCTCCACAGGTTATGAATAGTCGGGATCGCCGGTCATCTTTTCACAAAGGCACCGGAGACGGGTAGAGGACGATTTCCCTGAACCGGCCAACAGCGCCGACGGAACCCCGCGAATGTGAAGCGGCCTCAATCGCCGCCCCAGTGATCGGTCTCGATCCCGCGCCCCAGATCCGCATCCACCATGCGACGCCGCACCTCGAGCAGCTTTTCGATCAGGGCCGGCTCGGCCGCTCCGTAGGCCTCGGCATCGGGACGTCGATTCACCACGACCCCGAGCAACTCAGTGATCGCGTTACCAATGGAGTTCTGGCTGATGGTGACAACCAGTTTGCCTTCGTCGTTGCGGTAGATGAGCTGTTTGAAGGCGGGCTGCCAACGGATGGCGTTGGCGTAGGCCGGCTCGACGATGCAACGCTCACGCACCTTTTTGGCGGCCGACAGGAAAGTGTTGTCGAACAGGAGCACGTTACGCACCGCGTCGGGGAAGTACAGGTCGCTCAGCATGTCGGCATTACGGCTGGACACCTGGGAGAAGAAGCTGCGGTAGAAGTCCTGGAAACCCATGAGAATCTGGTCGTACTCCTCCCAGAAACGTGCACTGCTCAGGGCTTCCACTCCGCCCTGTATTTCCCAGCAGGGCAGCCCCTGGGGGTAGCCGGTCAGGGCCAATTGCGAGCGCGCCCCTTCCATGGCGCGCAGGATATTCAGGTCCAATGCTTCGTCGAAGAAGCGACGGTAGATTTCGCGCATGTATGCCTGGAAGAGGCTGTGCTGCCCTCCATCGGTCAGGTTGGGATTTCCCGGGTCCGCCATTTCACCGGCACGCAGCGTCTCCATCGGAAAGACGATGAAGTGGTTGTGCAGCATCCGGATGCTGGGCACGCCGGGCGATGTCAGCGGCCAGGTGGCATCGAGGCTGGCCTCTCCGGCCAGTACCAGGTGCTCTCCCGGGTCCGGATAGGTCTCCAACATGTAGCTGATGGCGACTTCGTTCATGCGGTTCCACACGCGCTTCACCGCCTCCGGGACCTGGGTGCGACGCACCGGACGCCCCAAGGGGTTCAGGACGGTCTGCGAGGTGTTGTAGATGATGGAGCAATCGAACTCGTTCGAATGGCCCAGTGCCTTGCGGTAGAGCAGCAGATTTTCCGGATTGACCAACAAACCGTTGTTATTGACCAGATCGTTGAGGTTCTCCGTGCTGTTGAAGAACTCGTTGGGCTTCATGCCCTCCGGTACCTCCAGAGGGATGGGCCGGAATGGGGTGGTGATTTCTCGGGGGCCGCACTGCATTCGGTGAACCTGCGATTGGGAAAGACGTGGGAGAGACGGGGGAAACGCCTCCGAAGAGTGCCGCCGGGTATCAGCTGGGTCTAATACAGCTATCCAATGGGGCTATAGCCCGCCTCCTTGGATTCACCTCCTGTGGACGAGAACGGACATCGGTGTTTTGCTTCCCGACCGCTACATCGGCCTCCCCGGCCCAAGCCCACAAGACCCGGACGCCCCATGTCACACAGCATCAGTCACTCGGTTAATGCCCAACGCGCACTACTCAAGGACATGTTGAGCGAGGAGCTATTGGACCTGTCCAAGGGCGTGATCCCCTTCATGGGTAACGCGTCGGCCCTCGATGATCACCTCCATGCCTTGTTCTCCACGATCA
>JBMYTY010000244.1:0-3603 GCA_049604855.1 Gammaproteobacteria bacterium
CACAGGACCGGACCTCGCGGGCACCATGGCAGCGTTGCAGGAGATGGACGAGAGGCACCGCTACAGCGTGGCGTGGCTGGACCTTCTTGCGCGAGGCCGAGGGCTCGGACGCGGTGTGGTCCTAGCGGGTGATCATGCGTCCCTGGACGAGATCACGGGGACCAACCACGGTCGCGACCCACTTCACCGCGGGACCGAGCACGCGATCCGGGTACCCATTCGGCCGCGCTGGAAGCGAACCATGCCTTACGGCAGGCGATCGCGTCGGCTCTGGAGAATGGTCTGCCTGCATACGCGGAATGTGGTGGCCTCATGTATCTCGCCCGGACACTATCCTGGCGGGGGCAAACCCACCAGATGGTTGGAGCCATTCCCGGTGACATCGTGATGCATCGACGTCCCGTGGGCCGGGGCTATGTTCAGATCCGCGAACGCGCGGATCATCCTTGGCCCGCCACCGATACGGTGAGTCACGCCGAGTCGGGGTCACTCCATGCTCACGAGTTTCATCACTCTTCGCTGGAGAACCTGGAACCCGGCCAACGATTCGCCTACCGGGTCGAGCGTGGCCATGGGATCGATGGCTCGAACGATGGGCTGATTATCGGCAACCTATTGGCCGGATACAGTCATCAACGCCATGTTGCCGGGAATCCCTGGGTCCATCGCTTTCTCGCGTTCGTGAAGAAATGCCAGACGACCCCGAAGTGAAGGATGGAACGGACCGGCGATCCTCAAACACCGGCATCTACACTTCTCCAGCCGAGTCGGCTTAAACCCCACCCGTACGCGGGAGCCCCCCGTGCCCCAGCGCGTACAATCGCGCCGCAATCAAGTCTCCGACCTTCTATACCCATGATTGAAATCACCAAAGCTGCCGCGGAGCAGATCAAGAAAGCCGCCGAACAAGGCAACGCCCAGGATATGCCACTGCGTATCGCCGCCAAGCGTCGTGATGACGGTTCCATCGAGTACATGATGGGTTTCGACCACGAAACGGAAGAGGATGTGAGCAGCAAGAAGTTCGGCGTAAACATGATCGCCAATGCCACTTTCGCCTCGCTTCTGAAGGGGTGCCGAATGGATTTCGTGGAGTTGAACCCGGGTGAGTTTCAGTTCGTATTCCTGAACCCGAACGATCCCCATTTCGTTCCCCCGGATACCGGCCCAAGCGCCTGACCGGGGTCGCTCCGTGGAGCTTTCCCCCGAGGACGACCTGCGACTGGGCGTCTTGCTCGCCAATGAGGTCCAGGCGATTCGAATCGACGAATCGAGCAAGACACTTTATGCCTTGACGGCTTCGGGTGAGGTAAACGTACGCCTGCACCCGTCAGGCCGCCCTGACGCCTATCTGAAGCAGGTCCGGGAACTTCTTTCCGGCCAGGTCCTAGGTTCCCCGGGGGGCTATCCCATCTTCTTGCGGCGTTGGACCCGGATGGGTGATATCACCGCGTCAAACCTTGAAGGGCTTCTGCTGTTGGGTGAACCCGAGGCGGTCGTCGCTGTGGTGCGGTCTCCCAACCTGACGGAGGAACTGGCCCGCCGCGCCTGGTGGGCCATGCCCGACGCGCAGAATGCCCGCCGCATGTTGGCCAAACCCGAGATCTCCACATCCTCCATTGCGCGCGAATTGGCGGAATTCCTCGTTGAGTTTCTTCCGTTCGAGGAAGACCCGGCCGATGCCATCGAAAGCATTCGTCTCGTCCTGCAGCCCAATCTCATCGACGAGAAGACGCGACAGAGACTTTGGAAAATGGGTGCCCGCAAGAATGCTCTGCGGGTGGGTTTCATGGCAGGCCAGCCGGACACCTTGCCCAGACAATCCAGCCCGAATCGGTTTCATGCTGAGCTCGAGCCCCACATCGCACCGCTGGTCGGACAGGAACCGCTCGCTAATGTGATGTTGCGTGTACTCGATGCACCCGGCCAGGCCTTCGTTGAAACCGCCCGCGACGTTCTGACGAAGCCGGCGACCCAGGAGGTCGTGTGGAAACTATTGGAGACCCTTGGGGAATACTTCCGCCCCGCCGGGAGCAGCAACGAGTGCGTCCGCGATCTCGACAAGATGCTCGCTTATTCCCAAGCGACGGTTGGGAATTGCGCGGGTGAGAAGCTGACCGAGATCATCAACACCCGGCCGGAAGCAGGGAACATTGCCCATGCCTGCCTCACGCTAGGCCAATGCAGTGGCGAACTGGTAACGGACATTTTCTCGCGAAGCAGTGCGGTGGGGTCCGTTATGCGAAAGCAGATCGCGCACATTACCGGCCCGCTCATCGCGCAACTCGACCAACTACGCGAGCACTGACCATGCCCGTTCGACACACACACATCGCCCTTTCCGCCGAAGTCTGGGCCCCACAGCACGTCTTCAACGGCCTTCCGCCCATGGAGTCGGTTTCCGCTGGGGTGGCAAACCAGGTGATTCGCTACACGCGCGAGGAAGGCTTGGATCACTATCCCGCTCTCGAGCATCTGTTTCGTGTCGGACTGTTTTCCGCCAGACAGGTCTCTACATTGCAGGCGTTCTTCGCTCGCTCCGAGGACTTCGTCCGCACCCAGGCGGTCCGACGCCTCAGGGGTCCCTTCGTCGATGTTCGATGTGATCGTAGCCAGGCGGTGGCGAGGAACTTACCCCGGGTTCTTCCGGGGCGAGACGATTCAGAGGCCCGTCTGTTGGAGCACTACGCTTTCAACCATGTCCGGTTGATGCTTATCGCAAGCAGCCCCACACGCGGCCTGACCGCGGAAATGGAAAACCATGCCGCGCAAAAAGCCGGCCGTTGGCTGCGCAATTGCTGTATGGAAGCACAGATATGCCGCAGCCAATCTCTGGGTTGATCGATCGCTCTACGTTCGTTTCCACTGATCGTGTCCGCCGCGGAACAATTCGGCCTCTCGGGCACTGACTACCACCTCGCCGGTCTGTTCAGCCCCTCCGGTCAACGGGACCGGGTGTGGACGGCGCTCGCCCTGTACCGCGGTCTCGACGACATTTTCTACGGCTGCAGCGAACCGGAAACCGCACGTTCAAGTTTCGCTTGGTGGAGGGAAGCCTTGGCCAATACCTCCGATCCGAGCCGGGTGGGTATGCGCACGGGACACCCGACAATCGATCAGATTCGTTCTCTGGGCGCCGCCGGATCCGTCCCGGACTTCCAGCCATTGCTTGATGGCCTGGAATCGCGATTGGACTATCAGATCCACGACGATCAGGCACGGCAATACAGTCATTCGCGCTCAACGATGACCCCCGTCGCGCAATGGTGGCTCGCTGACAGCGGATCAAGCGAGGCGGTCTCCGACCTCACGGATCTTCTCGCGCGATGGCACCTGATACGCGGTCTGCTCAAGCTCCAGGCATCCATCGAGCGAGGGCACATCCCCATTCCGAGGGAGTTGTTGATTGACGCCGATTTGGCGGCCCCCGACCTGGTCACCCACCCAACGGCACGGACCTGTAGCACCATACTGAGCGCTGTCGACGCCCTCTCCGGCCTCGACATTCCACGCGCACAAAGCCCCGCGCCTGTCTTGAGCGCCCTTCTCGATGGAAGAGTCCGCGCGTTGCGGAAGGCATGCTCCGGCACCCGTCCATACAGC
>JBMYTY010000245.1:0-3600 GCA_049604855.1 Gammaproteobacteria bacterium
CCGGTTGAGGGCCTCAAGCCCTACAACGCGCTTCAGCTTGCCGGGCGGGACATATACATCGCCGAGGGCTGCTACAACTGCCACTCTCAGATGATCCGTCCCTTCCGTGCCGAGACCGAGCGCTATGGCCACTACTCCGTGGCGGGTGAGTTCGTCTACGACCGTCCGTTCCAGTGGGGTTCCAAACGTACCGGGCCCGATCTGCATCGCGTTGGTGGTCGTTATTCCGACGATTGGCATCGTGCGCACCTGATCAACCCGCGTGACGTCGTCCCGGAATCCATCATGCCGTCGTATCCCTGGCTCGAAGAGAACGCGCTAAACGATCCCGACATCCAGACCAAGATGGAACGCCTGCGTATGCTCGGCCATCCATACTCGGATGAAGAAATCGCGGCAGCGCCGGACATGCTCAAGGACAAGACCGAGATGGACGCGATGATCGCGTACCTCCAGGTGCTTGGTACGGCGCTGTCCAACAAGAAATAACGGTATGAACTTCGAAACCTATCACTCCATTTGGACCGTTTTCCTGGTGATCGTATTCGCCGGGATCGTGTTCTGGGCCTGGAGCGGGCGTCGCAAGGACGACTTCGAGGAGGCCTCGCGCCTCCCCTTGGTCGACGACACCGGTCCCCGGCCCTCCACAACGGCCAACGAGGAAAAGAGCAATGGCTGATTTCACAAATGACATCGTAATCTGGGTCATCCTCATCGGAACCATCGGTGGGATACTCGGAATGGCCTTCCTGGCAGCCTCCAACTCGTCCGCGGCCCCACAGGCCAAGGAAGGGGAAAGCATGGGGCACGTCTGGGATGAAACCCTTGAAGAACTCAACAACCCCCTGCCCCGCTGGTGGTTGATGATGTTCTACATCACCATCGTCTTCGGCGTGATCTACCTCGCCCTCTACCCGGGACTGGCCACCTACGCCGGGGTCCTGGGCTGGTCCTCAAAGGGCCAGTACGAGACTGAGATCGAGGCCGCCGACGCGAACTATGCCCCCTTGTTTGACAACTACCTCAAGCAGGATCCGCAGGCCTTGGCCGCCAACGCGGATGCCATGCGCACCGGCGAGCGCCTGTTCGTGAACTACTGCTCGGTCTGCCACGGCTCCGACGCCCGCGGCGCGAAGGGCTTCCCCAACCTGCGTGACTCCGACTGGCTCTATGGCGGCTCGGCCGCTCAGATCAAACACAGCATTCTGCTGGGTCGGAATGGTGTCATGCCCGCCTGGGGCGGCCCTCTGGGTGGTGAGAAGGGCGTGGACGAGATGACGCATTACGTCATGAGCCTGTCCGGCCGCGAGGTGGACGAAGCGAAAGCCGCGGCCGCCAAGCCGAAGTTCGCCATGTGCGCTGGCTGTCATGGCGCGGACGGTAAAGGGAATCCCGCTTTGGGCGCCCCCAATCTGACCGACAACGTCTGGCTCTATGGCGGTTCCCCGAAGGCAATTGCCAAATCCATCGCTGAGGGTCGCCAGGGCAAGATGCCCGCGCACAAGGAGTTCCTGGGCGAAGCCAAGAGTCACGTTCTGGCCGCCTACGTGTACAGCCTTTCGCAGGAGTAAGCGGCAAGCTTCGATCACAGTTGATCGACAACCCCCCGATGTAGGGGTATGAAAAGGGGGGGGCGTGAGCCCCCCCTTTTTTTTGCCTCCAGATGCGTCTTCGAGGCACGACGACGACACCAATAACTCGAAATTTAAGCGCCAAGCCCCGAGAAACCCGGTGTTTTACTGAGATTTCTCATGGCACGGGAGCATGCAAGAGAGGACTCTAGATCACATGGTCACCAATACCGATTCACAGGCTGACAAAGCCGCCAATTCGACCCCCATACCCAAAGTCCAGGTCATCGCGGCGATGCTCTGGCCCTCGTTCCTAACCGCGGGTGTCGCGACGATTCTGTTCTTCACCGCGTTCGACCCCGCGTACGTGTTCAGCGAGTACGACATCAGCCGCATGGGCGCCTACAGCATTGGTTTCCTGTGCTTTTGGGCGCTCACCGCGTCGAGCTGCATGATTTCAGCCTTCTTCCTTCGTCCCTGCCACACGCCTTGCCGAGCGCTGAGAGACGCACGGGACGACAACACGAACACCCCCTGATCCATTCCGTGACCAGACCGTCACGGTGAAGACCAAAAAGAAGATTCTTAGCTCATGAGCCAGAAAACCAGCGCCAAGCGAAGCGATAGTGACCAGGAGGTCCAACAATCACTTTATGCGAAGCGGGAGAAGATCTATGCGAGGGAGGTGCATGGCTTATTTGCTTGGTTGCGACTGTCCGCGGTTGCCGTGCTTCTGGGCCTTTACTATGGCTCACCATGGCTCCAGTGGGATGAGCGACAAGCGATCCTGTTCGACCTTCCAGAGCGCAAGTTCCACATTCTCGGTCTGACATTCTGGCCCCAGGATTTCTTCTATCTGGCCATGTTGCTCGCGGTCTCCGCGTTCGCGTTGTTTTTCTTCACCGCGCTCGCCGGGCGGCTTTGGTGCGGTTATGCCTGCCCGCAAACGGTTTGGACCGAGATATTCATGTGGTTCGAGCGCAAGATCGAAGGCGACCGTCCGCGCCAGATGAAGCTCGACAAAATGCCCTGGAACGCGGAGAAGATCCGCGTCAAGGGCAGTAAACACCTTGTATGGATTGTGTTCGCCTGGTGGACCGGGTTCACATTCGTCGGGTACTTCACGCCGATTCGCGAGCTGTCCGCCAACCTCATCGCGTTCAATCTTGGCCCTGGGAATGGTTCTGGATGTTTTTCTACGGATTCGCGACCTGGGGTAATGCCGGTTTCATGCGCGAGCAGGTGTGCACGTACATGTGCCCCTACGCCCGTTTCCAGTCCGCGATGTTCGACAAGGACACCCTGATCATCTCCTACGATGAGGCACGCGGTGAACCCCGGGGCTCACGTCGCAAATCTGATGATCCCAAGGACAAGGGCCTGGGTGATTGCGTCAACTGCACACTCTGCGTGCAGGTCTGTCCAACGGGGATCGATATCCGCGACGGACTGCAGTATCAGTGCATCGGCTGCGCTGCCTGTATCGATGCCTGCGACGAAGTCATGGACAAAATGGGGTATCCCAAGGGTCTTGTCCGCTACACCACCCAACATGCATTGGATGGAACGCAAACCCATGTGATTCGGCCACGCATGCTGGTGTACGCCACCATCCTCGTTGTAATCACAGCCGGGGTGTTCTGGTCCATTCTCAACCGAACCCCGCTGCAGCTCGATGTGATTCGCGACCGGAACAGCCTGTTCAGGGAAACCTTCACCGGGACAGTGGAAAACGTTTATGTCCTGAAGCTCATCAACATGGACGAGAAATCCCACCGCTACGAAATCACGGCGAGTGGAGTGGAAGGGATGAAGCTGAAGCTGGACAAGAACGAGCTCACCATTGCCAGTGGAGATGTCCTGGACCTCCCAGCCCGCATCGAGGCGGACCCGGAAAATCTATCGGCACGCAGCACGGAGATCTCTTTCGAGGTCCGCGCTCTGGATGACCCGGAGCTCAAGGTGGTGCAGGATGCGCGCTTCCTCGGTCCTATTCCCAGCCGCTGAAACCGTGTGTGACGAACACCCC
>JBMYTY010000246.1:0-3525 GCA_049604855.1 Gammaproteobacteria bacterium
CTGCTTGTGGGCTTGGTCGACGGTTGCTTCCGCGATTGAGGACGGGTTCGGTGTACTGGCGTGCGTCGCCGTGCGCGGGGCATCGTCGTATAGAGGTAAGCTCTCCGTGGCTTCCGCTGGAGGGGGGATTGATTCCTTATCCGGGTTCTCGGGTAGGCGCTGCTTGATCAGGTGTTCCAGGTGTTCTAGGCGGCGCTCGACGAAAGCGAAATCCGTGCCCGATTCGGGAGGTGTAATGGAGGTACGCGTTGACTCGCAACGCTGGCAGATGAAGGCGCGCAGCTTTGCCGGAATAGAACTCAAGAGCGATCTGCCGCGGGATATTGGAGAAATGTCCGCCATCAGGTCGTCGCGCCTGATTCGGAGAGGTGCATCCCCCAACGGGGCTGCTGCAGCTGGGTGTGAAGGACCTCGTCGCTTGAAGCATCGGTAACCCTGCACAGGTAGTTAGACTCGAGGAAAAGAGTCCAGTGCGCACCGTTTGGGAGGGGCGCTGGCTTGAGGGCCCACTGCCACATTTTGTTTCCGAATCCCCAGGTCCAGACCAAGCCCAATCCCAGATTACCGTAGCCGCGTGCGGACCGGATCGGGGCGCGCAGCTCGATTTCGTTCGGGACCATGCCGAATGAAGGCTCGGCGTAACTGAGGGCGGTGTAGCCGCGGCCTTGGTTGAAATTGGCAACCTGAACCAAAATCGGGTCCGCGGGTGCCGAACCCAGCGTGGTCACATTGTCCAATGATCTTTCAACCGTTGACTGTTCAGGCGCGTTCCAGTCGAGTACGTAGTAATCCTTTCCGTGCTGCCGTGGTTGCGTGGGAGCATGGGGTGTCGGTTGCAGCAACCATCCGTCCATCGCTAATCCGACTTCGTGGGCGTGAGGATCAGGCAATAGTGCATCCAAGGCTGCAAGTTGATGCGGGGGAGCGAAGATGAGCGCGGGTTGATCAATCAGGGTCAAGAGCTGACGGAGAATGCGCCGATCGAGCTCCTTTTGGTCGTCGCGCGTGCCGAGCCCAAGCCGTAATCCCGGCTGATTGAGCAGGCGCCGCCCGTCGGCGAGTTCGACGGTTGGAAGCCAAGCCTCCTCCTCGGAGTCCAGCAACGGAAGCCACTGTCTATGACCCGGTTGGGCAACCCTGATGGGATCGGAACCCAACCAGATCCAGACGGCACTCTCTCCTTCGAGCATTCCTGAAAGCCCTAGTTCGGCGGTTCGCCCGAGGCTTCGTCGTACGGTCCGCAATCCTTTCCGTCTACGCTCAAGTACCCGAGAGGTTGAAGACGCCAAGTCTCCAAATCGGTGGATTCGGGGGGGGGCGCTATGCCTATGGACACATGAAGACAGCCGCGTTCATCGGGTGTCACTACGAGATGGGCCTTATCGACCTGCTCTGGGGCGAGCTCAACGACACCGCGAAGTTGATCGCAGGGGACCTCGCTGTGGATAAAGTCCCGACCCTCATCCAGTAAGAAAAAATTGAAGATGTGAGCGTGACGGCCGGCTGGGAGCGGGTAGGGAATGGTGACAGGTCCGTCTTCGGGGGCGGGCATGCCCCGTGAAATCGGTAAGAAGCGCCTAAAACCCGTTGCTGGATCATGCTCAATTCCACCGATGCCGAACCGCGGTAGGGGCTTAGGGATAACCCGAAGGAAGCAGGTGTTCGATGTAGCACGCACCCGTGCTGACCAGGGTCTTCGTGTAATCCGGGTGGACTCGAACCGCGGCAATATCGTTTACCGTGTCTATATGCTTGCACAACTCCCTTGATTGCATGGTCAGCATGTCCCTGACCAGTGGGAAGTTGCTCCCTCTACCCGTAATCAGAAGGTGAACCTGGTGAGCATCCTCGCCGAGGCTCGAAAACATATCATGGAGGTGTTTGTGGACCGGGCGGGCTAAATCGACAATGAAATCCTCAAGAAATCCCAGGAGGTCCAAACCGATATCCGTGCTCTGAATTCGCCCAGCGCCATCAAGTCCACCGGGAACCTGGGCTTCGGCCAAGGGCAAATTGATCGGATCAGGATCCCGTGGTGTGAGCAAAGGTAGACTGCGCTTCTCGAAGAACTCATTAAGGCTCGAGCTAAAGGCCTTTCCAATGACGTTATCCGTCAAGGCATCGTGAACTTCGTCCCGAGAGGGGCCGTTGCTATTCCAGAGTGTGGGGTCTTCTAACCGGACGAGCACCTGGGCAAGATCGACCTCACCGTGCTGGAGTGGGTAAATCAAGGTCTCCGCGATCTTGCGTCCATTGATTCCGGCAATCACGGACTCCGCATTGTAATCAATCGGTTCCCAGGGAAGTTGGATCGGAATTCGTGCCGGGTCATAGCCCTTTCTTTCCAGCCAGAACGCGCAGGATGGCCACACATGCTGGTAGATAAGGCGTGAGATGGCATTACCGCAAAAATGCTCCGTTCCGAAGGTGGCGAGCTCTCTGACGGTCATGGCGCGGCGTTCGGAGAGGTTCAATTCGAGAAGTGAAACGTCCGTGGTTCCTCCCCCCATGTCAAAACTTAGAATCAGACTGGTACCAGGGTCCTCGATGTCGATGAACGGTGTATTGCCGATCAGGTCATTCTGCCAGTCCTTGAGCTCGGGCAAGGGGAGGCCTAGCGTCGCGGTGGGCCAACTCTCAGAAAGGGCTCGAATGGTATGCCCATCGGAAGTCATCACCCGAGGCTGTAAGCCCGACTCCGCGTAAGCCCTCAACAATGCATCGGTTGAGGCGGGTTTAAACTGGGCCGGTTGCGTGACGCAAACTTCGTTGACAAGAGCGGTTACATCCGGGTGATCTTCAATGATCAATTTAATCCGGCTGAGGTAGTCGCGCGCGACCTCCCACATTTCTCGGGTTGAACCATCGGGCATGACAACAGCTGACCCGGTAAGCCGGGTTTTCATGTTATCGAGGTAGGTCACCGAATTGGCCTCTAACTCATCGAGCGTCTTACGGGCGTCCTTCCCGATAGTCCAATTTAACTTGCCCTCCGAATCACAAAAATACGCGATCGCCGACGGTATCAGCATGTCTTCGGAATCGAGCGGGATACTCTGAAAAGGCCGACCGAGGTTCATCAACACGGCGGCAGCCGTGGCTGTCGTTCCGAAATCCACGGCGATGCTGCCCTTAAAGGGTGTGGGAGGGCGAACATCCACATTAAAACGTGCTTCCGTGACGCCGGATGAACCACCGGAGATCCAGTTGACCTCCACCGTAACTTTATAGGGACGAGGTGGTACTGCAGTGCCGTCATCGTCGATAAGCGATACGTCGAGTTTGACTACACGTGATTGGCCGATATCTACCTTTACGACAGGTGATGTGAACTCTAGGTTCCGGCTTAGGATAGGCGTGTTATTAACACCAAGAATGCGCACAACGCATTCACCGATGGTGTATGCGGATCCCCCGTCGTTTTCAACCCCCAATGCGATGTGCAGGGTCCGCCCAGAGATCGCCTTTGTCGAAGCAGGAGGGCTGAGACGTGGGCGAGCGGCGGAAGGAATGCGCACCAAAAAC
>JBMYTY010000247.1:0-3521 GCA_049604855.1 Gammaproteobacteria bacterium
ATATTCGGCCGCCTGCCTGGCTTGGGGGTCGCGCGGTATCTGAACGAAGCCGATTTCCTCGGTCTGTCCGTGGGTGTGGCGCCGATGCTCGCCGCGGCGGCCTCCCTGTTTCTGGCATGGCTGCCTGGCTACCTGGCCGGTAGGCCCGCGGCCCGCGAGACAGGTGCGCGGTCGTACATTTTCATCATTCCCCTGGCCCTCGCATCGGGCGCGGTGGCCGCCCTGTTCCAGTGGAATGTCGTCCAACTGCCCCATGCCTGGGATCGTGGGGGACGTGATCCCATTCTGTGGTTCGCCTCTTCGGCTCAACTTCGTGCCGATGACACTCCGGGTGAGGCGGCGTTCGCGCAGGCACTCTCCCGGTTCACCCGGGAGTTGGGCCCGGGGATTCCCTTCCGGGGGCTGGACACGGCCCCCCTGTGCCGGGCCAAGGATGATGGGTTGTCAGCGGTGGGGGACGGGGAGCCGCCGGGAAACAGGCGGAACGTCATCGTCGTGGTGCTGGAAAGCGTGTCCATGAAGGTGCTCCGGAGCGGCAGGGGAGACAAGGCCCTGATGCCCCGCTTGAGTTCCGAGTTGGCGCGAAGCGGACTGACTCCCGGCCTGATCTCCGCCGGAACCAAGAGTTCCCAGGCCCTGCATACGTACCTGACGGGTATTCCACCCCACCCGTCGTCCAACCTGATCTGGTACCCGAACCTGAGGATTCAGGCCTGGCCCGGACGATTGGTGAACGCGGGCTACCGGACGGCGTACTTCCATGGCGGGGACCTGGTGTTCGAAAACCAGCGTCAGCTTTTGAGAACGTCCGGTTTCCAGGAACTGGTCGAGCTGGACTACGAGATCGATCACCCCGTCTCGGGTTGGGGTTGGGACGACGAGTACATGCGCAATCGACTGACCGCGTGGATCGCGGAGCAGGGCGAGACGCAGCGTCCGTATCTCGCCATGTGGTCCACCTTGAGCACGCATCATCCCTATGCGGTGCCTGACACCTGGGTGGACGAGCTTGCTCCCGCCGAGGTCGAGGGTATGCGGCCCAGCGCGGTGCGGGCCTTCCGCTATCTCGATGATCAGATCGGGGAACTCATCGATTGGTACCGCCGGGAGGAAGCGCCGCGCGGAACCATCCTGGTGATCACGGCGGATCACCCGCCCGTGGACGCCCCGGCCGAGGATGAGCCCTGGTTGCCATTGATGCTGTTCGGTCTCGACGCCGAGGAGGAGCAGCGTCTGCGGCAGGCACAGGGGCGGATACTGGGCGCCCAGGACCTTTCCGCGACCGTCAGCGCCTTGTTGGACCTGGAGCCCGGACCCTGCAACTTGGGCATGGACGCATTGTCGCCGCCCGGGCGCTGGAACGACGAGCGCTGGGTGTACAGCGCCTTCGGCTCCGATATCGATGTGCTGCGTCTGTTTCATCGCGATGGCGATCTGACCCTGGACCGGGGACGACGCAAGACCCTGATGCGTTGGCGCCAGGGGGGCGAGGCCCTGCGGACCGGGCGCGAGCGGGCGCTTGCCCTGGCGCAGGCCATTCGCACGGTGCACAACCGGCTCTTCCAGAACAATGCCTATGCCCCGGAGGCCGGGTCCGCCGGGGACGCAGGTCCGTCCGCCGCGGATATGACCGACACCGGGCCGCTGCCCATCATCGTCTCCCACCGGGGAAACCACGCACCCGGGGGGCGGGGGCTCGGGGAGAACTCGATCAGCGCCATCGCCGGGGCGCGCGCGTCGGGCTTCGATTGGGTGGAGATCGATGTACGGGTGACCGGTGACGGTGTGCCCGTCCTGCATCATGATCGCGAGATTCGTCTGGGCGATATGACCGTGAACATCGACGAAGTCCCCCTGGAGGTACTGCGTCGCCATTACGACGCCGATGTCCTGCCCGAGTTGGAAGTGGCTCTGCGGCGCTTCGGTGGCAAGGACGATGATGGCCTGGGCTTTCTGGTCGAACTCAAGAGTCACGTCTACGGCGTGGAGACCCAGAAATTCGCGCGCACCGTGGGCCATCTGATCAGTGAGCTGGGCATGGGGCGACGGGTCATCGTCGATAGTTTCGATCCCACCCTGGCCATGTCCGCCGGCCAGTTCTGTGATTGCGCCATCGCGTTCGATACGCCGTTCAGGAAGACCGTCCACCCGGCGCAGATGCCCACCTATCGCGGGCTGGGTGGGCGGTGGCTGTACGTGCATCACAGTGTGATCGACGCGGCCGTGGTGCAGCAGGCGCACGACCAGGGCCTCAAGGTCATGGCCTATACCATCAATGAGCTCGGAACGTTCGATGCCATGGGCGTGACCCCCGACGGAGTGATCACCGACAGCGCGGAACTGGCGGCGGCCCTGCGGGCGCGTCGGGCGCTTCGGGCGCGGCCCTGACTCCGTCCGGAATCGGCCCGGAATCGGCCCGGAATCGGCCCACGGGATCGCACCGTAATCCGATGTTCATCCGGGACTCTCGCATCCGCCGGGTACGCGCCTCGGCCCGTCACGAGCGGCGTTACGCGCATGCCCGAGGGCAGGTGACCGGGAAAGCCCCCCATTCACACTTTGATCCGCCCGGGCAGGCCGCCTGCTGCTAAACTCGCGCGTTTTTCGGCACAGCGCTTTTTCCCGCCTCGCCGTTATTCTCTTGAAGTTCAGCCCTGGGGATTCCATGTCCAACGACATCCATTCAGATCGCGTCCTGATCCTGGACTTTGGCTCCCAGTACACCCAGTTGATCGCCCGCCGGGTGCGCGAATCCGGGGTCTACTGCGAGCTGCATCCCTGGGATATGTCGGAGGACGATATCCGCGCGTTCGGACCCAAGGGCATCATTCTCTCCGGTGGTCCGGAATCGGTTACCGAGGAGGAAACCCCGCGAGCCGCCGATGTGGTGTTCGGACTCGGTGTCCCTGTTCTGGGTATCTGCTACGGCATGCAGACCATGGCCGCCCAACTCGGTGGCCGGGTCGATACCTCGGCGAAGCGCGAATACGGCTACGCCCAGGTGCGCGCCCGGGGCCATTCGCCCCTGTTGCGGGATATCGAGGACCACACCACTGCCGAGGGTTACGGGATGTTGGATGTGTGGATGTCCCATGGCGACCGGGTGGAGGAGATTCCGGAGGGCTTCCAGGTCATGTGCTCCACGGACAATGCCCCGCTGGCCGGCATGTTCGACGAATCGCGCCAGCTCTACGCCATCCAGTTTCACCCCGAGGTGACCCACACCAAGCAGGGCGAACGCATCATCAGCCGTTTCGTGCACGACATCTGCGGCTGCGGCAGCGACTGGAACCCGGGCAACATCATCGACGACATGATCAGCCGGGTGCGCGAGCAGGTAGGTGATAAGAAGGTGCTGCTGGGCCTGTCCGGCGGCGTCGATTCCTCCGTCGCGGCGGCCCTGGTGCACCGGGCCATCGGCGAGCAGCTGGTCTGCATCTTCGTGGACAACGGCCTGCTGCGCGCCGGCGAGCGAGAGGAGGTGGAGGGACTCTTCCGCGAGCACCGCCACATCCCGCTCG
>JBMYTY010000248.1:0-3500 GCA_049604855.1 Gammaproteobacteria bacterium
GCGTGAGAAACAGAGCTTCTGCGAAGGCCGCATCAAGGACATCGAGGGAAAGCTTTCCCATGCCCAGGTGATTGATGTGACGACTTTGCCCAAGTCCGGCAAGGTGGTGTTTGGGGTCACTGTCGTGCTGTCTGACGAGGACACCGGCGAGGAGGTGACCTATCAGATCGTGGGAGATGATGAAGCGGACATCAAAAAGAACCGTATCTCCGTGAATTCGCCTTTTGCACGCGCACTCGTGGGTAAGGAAGAAGGCGAAGTAGCGGATGTCCAGGCACCGGGTGGAACCCGGAGTTTCGAGATCCTCGAAGTGAAGTACATCTGAATGGTTCTCGTCGCGGAGCGCTGTAGCCGGTTTATTGCGCTGGTGATCGTTGCTGCCTTGCTATCGGCTTGCTCCGACCTGGATGGCCGACCTCCCGGGTTGAAACTTCCCCCCTGGGTGATCAACGCTCCGAACCCCGATCAATTGGATGCCCTGGGTGTGAGCCTGGGTAAGACCACGGTGGCCGAAGCTGAAAAGCTCTGGGGTCGGGCCCTGGAGAAAGCGGTTTTCAGTTTCCGCGATGGACGCAACGAGGTGGAGGCCTTCGCGGGCAAATTGAGCTTCGGAGGCATAGAAGGTCGTCTGGTCGCCCCACTGCGCGTGGATGCCGCGGATGCGGCCCTTTACGCGGGCCGCGCAACGGACCGGAAACCCCAGCCCAGCCTGGCGATCAAACTGGATCTACAGGCCAGGGATTCGGAAGCCCTGGGGCGCGTCGTGTTGGACCGTCTGATGTTCGTACCGGCGACAAAGAAACTGGAAACATCCATGCTGGAACAACGCTTCGGCAAACCGGCCAGCCGTGTGGAGCGGGGCGGAGAGGGGGCGACACTATGGTCCTACCCGGACAAGGGGCTGGTGATCATCCATGATCCGGAAGGGCCGGAAATTCTCCATTTTGTCCCACCGAGTGCTTTTCCCCGGCTTCTTGAGCGTTTGAATGGCGACGAGGCCTGAACCGCGTCGCCTCTGATCTCTCCCTCAACGTTGGCGCTCGGCGGATTGGGCGATGAGCCAACGGGTGAGGGTTCCGAGTATCTCCGCTTCCCTGCGTTCGCAATTGCTCTGCAGGTTTTCGAGTTTCCCGCGCAGTTCCTCAATCACCTGACCGCGCCGTTCACTCGCCGCCGTGACGGCCACGAGACGGTTCTCAAGATCATTGTTGAGATGGCGCAGCTGGGTGATTTCACGCTGCAACCGTTGTTCCTCGGTCAAGTGATCGTTGGCGAGGGAAAAATTGGGTCTGGCACTGGCTTTCGCCCGCTCGCATTGCTCGAGCTGACTGTCTGACTGATGCGCATAGGCGGGAAAGACGCTTTCCAGGTCACTGACCCGGACCTGGCCCTCGAAGGTGGGCAGGCTGCCTGCCTGAATCTGGGATTGCACGGCTCGGCGGGTCAGTCCGAGCAATCGGGCCGCGCTGGCGGCGGATACGAGATGGTCCGTAGCTGTGGTGGACATGCTGTTCTCCAAAGGTGTGAATGACTGCTTCCGTCCAGGCGCTGATAGGCCTATCGGTTTTATTTATATGTGGATAGTAGCAGCTATCTCTTTAGGGATAGATGGTCCGCCCCTGAGGATTTCCCCAACACAGCAGCGCGCCTCAAGAAATACTTGCGACGGAGGGAGCAGCGATACCGAATGTAGCGAAACCGAAGGGAAGTACAGGTCAGCGGTTTCGAAGCTTGAGGGGGTCGGAAGGGTCTACCTCATCCATGAACGGCAGGTGCCGGTCGGCATGGGTGACCTGGTATACAAGGCCGATCCAGTTCCCGACCACCGATTCAGCGGTGTCATGCCATGTGTTGTGCAAGCGGGGGATCAACAGGTGCTCCGGAAAATCCGGCGTGCTCGTTTGATTCTTGAGCGCGTGTTCGAGGCTTTCCCGGTACTCACGGCAGATGGCCTGGCCGAACTCGTCCAGATAGTGCTCCGGAAAAGGAGGATAGGAGTGTGTTTCACCCCGCGCGTAACGCGTGACCTCGCGCTTGTACTCCTTCATCAGCGAGATGGTGTCGTATTCCGGGTGGCCCTGGGAAAACACGAAACGAAAGCCATCCGGACTGGTCGCGAGATGTACGCCCACCTGGTCGGATTCGACCAGAACGCGCAGACCTGCCGCATCGAACTGGTCACGCCCGACATCGTTCCAGCGTGAATGGGGCACATCGAAACGGGTGTTCACGTCGTTGACCAAGGGGTGGTGCTTGTCCCTGACACAATGATTGAAGACGCCCCAGCGTTTCCTGGCCTGCGGTCGGCGTGTCTGGCCGTACTTCATTTCCAGCACGGCGTGGGTGGCGAGGCAGGAGCACAGCGTGGAGGTGATGTTCGACTCCGCCCAGGCGATGACGTCCTTCAAGGGTTCCCAAAACGCTTGTTCAGAGAGCCTGGGGCCCGTGACATTCGCCCCGGTGATGATGAGTGCATCGAGGCCGGCCTCGCGTACCTGGTCGAAGCTTTCGTAAAACGCCTTGATGTGCGTACGCGCCCGCTGCCCGCGGGGTAGCTCATCCAGACTGAAGGGATGTACGTAGAACTGCGCGATCGGGTTGCTCTCGCCTACGAGGCGGAAAAACTGTCGTTCCGTGGCCGCGAGGGCAGCGTCGGGCATCATGTTCAGCAGCCCGATATGTAGTTCCCGGATGTCCTGATGACTGGCACGACCGGGATCCAGGACGGTCTGACCCTCGGCACGTAGCCGCTGAAAGGAGGGCAGATCGTTATGCGCGACGAGGGGCATTACTGTTTTCTGGAAATCGCGGTCTCGAGCAGGGCGAGAAAATCCTTCTCGTCACGTACCTGGGCTGCCTCATGACTGGTCACCGTATACCCATGAGGCCCCGCGATTGCCTCGTAACGGGGAATACGCGAGTTGAAAAGACGCGGGAAAACCCAGCGCGTAAAGGCATCGGGGTCCAGTTGCGCGGCGTACTCCAGCTTGTGCTCCTGAAGATAGACAGCGAGGTTTTCGAGCAGGAATTCAGGCCGATAGTAGAGTGGCTTCGGGTCGCTCTGGGCGCGTTCAATGAGCTTTTGCTCTTCGTCCCTGTCGGTGGTCTGGATGTAGAGCATAAGCGTGTGCTCGGCCAGCAGTTCGATGATGCCCGGCTCATCGAGTTCACACACTGATCCGCCCACGTCGTTGACGAAATGGGGATAGCCGTAGACCTCACGGCCCTTGCGGATGAATTCCGGAACGTCGCGCATGGCGGCGATCTCGGCACTTCGATACATGGCCTGGTGTTTCTGGAACTGCTCCAGGGCAGTACCCCCCAGTTCTGGATTGCCGAGCTTGCCAACAAAGCTCAGCACCGGGCCCAGATCATGAACCTTGATGTTGTTCTTGATCTTGATCCAGTCGCGGCGCAGCAGGTCTTTCAGGAAAGGCACCGACATGGCCTGCTGTTTCACGATATCCACGATGGGCTCATCGAGGTATCGCGTTCCGATG
>JBMYTY010000249.1:0-3494 GCA_049604855.1 Gammaproteobacteria bacterium
CCGACGCTATCCGGGGTCAGGCGGCGTCGAGCTTGCCGGTCAGGGCCAGGGTGAAGTTCGCACCCATGAACTTGAAGTGCGGCGTCACGCTAATCTCCACGCGGTACCAACCGGCTTCACCCGCCACGTCAGCCACGGTGATGGCCGCCTCACGAAGGGGGCGACGGCTGCGCACCTGGGGTGACGGATTGTCCTGGTCGGCGACGTACTGGCGAATCCAGCGATTGAGTTCGCGCTCCAGATCGTTGCGACTTTTCCAACTACCCAGGTTCTCGCGCTGCATGACCTTGAGGTAGTGGGTCAGGCGATTGACGATGAACAGGTAGGGCAACTGGGTGCCCAGGCGGTAGTTGAGCTCGGCCTGCTTGCCCTCGGAATCATTCCCGAACATCTTCGGCTTCTGAACCGAGTTGGCGGAGAAGAAGGTCGCGTTGTCAGCGTCCTTGCGCATGGTCAGGGGGATGAAGCCCTGCTCAGCCAGTTCGTACTCGCGACGGTCGGAAAGCATGATCTCGGTCGGACCGACCATGGACGTCTGGCCATTCTCATCGAAGGTGGAGATGGGCAACTCGGGCACGGTGCCACCGCTCTGCGGGCCGATGATGTTCGGGCACCAACGGTATTTGGCGAAGCTCTCGGTCACACGGGTGGCGAAGGCATAGGCGGCATTGCCCCAGAGGTAGCCGTCGGCGGCGGACGGATCCTCACCCACGTCCTCCTGGTAATCGAAGCTACGCACCGGGTTGTCCTCGCCGTAGGGTGCACGCGCGAGGAAGCGCGGCATGGCAAGACCCACGTTCCGGGCATCCTCGGTCTGGCGGAAGCTGTTCCACTTGGCATAGCGGGGCCCTTCGAACAGGGAGTCCAGGTCTTTCAAAGCAGGCAGTTCGCCATAGCCGTCGATGCTGAAGAAACCGGGTCCCGCGGAGGCGACGAAGGGCGCATGGGACATGGTACTGACACTGGCCAGGTTGCCGAGCAGCTTGACGTCACCGGAGGCGGGCGTGAACTCGTAGTCACCCAGGAGCAGGCCGTAGGGCTGGCCGCCGAACTGGCCGTACTCGGCGGTGTAGACGTGGCGGTAGAGACCGGACTTGGTGATGTCCGGCGCGTCGTCGAAGTCATCCGCCAGGGCTTCCTTGGAGATGCTGACCATGTGGATGCGGATATTCTCGCGGAAGTCCGTGCGGTCGATCAGCAGCTTGAGGCCGCGCCAGGTGGATTCGAGTTTGCGGAAATTGTCGTTGTGCAGGATCTCGTCGAGCTGCACGCCCAAGCGTTCATCCAGGGCGGCGATCATGTCGTCGACCTTGCGCTTGTCGACCTTCTCGGTGGATTCGGCATCCTTGGCCAACAGGTCCTTGAGCAGTTCCTCGACGCCGTGGCGGGCGATCTCGTAGCCCTCCTCGTCGGGTTTGATGCGGGTCTGCTCCATGATCTCTTCGAGAAGGGAGCCGTCGGCGGTGCTACCGCCGCTGGTGCTGGTCTGTGCTTCAGCCATGGGTATTCCTCCTCGATCAGGTGTTGTCGCCGCTGATGCCCAGTTCGGACATCAATCGTGAACGGGTGTCATCGTCGGACAGCATGTCCTGGATGGTCTTGCGCATGGCGGGAACATTGCCCAAGGGACCCTTGAGGGCCATCAGTGCCTGGCGCAGTTCCAGGATCTTGGCCAGTTCAGGCACCTGTTCGGCCACCCGCTCGGGGGAGAAATCGGCCATGCGGTCGAACTTGAGCTCGACCGGGATTTCATCGCCCTCCTCGCCCGTGAGGCGATTCGGAACACCGAATGCGGTGCTGAGGCCAAAGCCCGACATGACCTCGTCGAGATTGTTCTTGTTCACGTCGATGATCTCGCGCTCTTCGAGCGGCGCGCCGTCATCGGCCTGTGTGAAATCACCCATCACCAGGACTTTCAGAGGAAGTTCGACCTCCTCCTGCAAATCCCCGATCGCGGGCTTGTATACGATGTTGACCCGCTCCTTCGGGGCTACGGAGCCGTTGTCAGCCATGTGTATTTCCTCTCTTCTCGTCTTTGGATGGTGATCGTCATCCACACGCGCCACTACATTGCGTTTGTGGATTCAGGTGCGGCGAACCGGCGTGCTGCATGTCATCCAACACCCTCGGATGCCGGTCGGGCCTCACATTGTGGTCAAAACTTCAGCCCTTGTGCGGTTCTGATCGCTAGGGATAACCCACGTTAATGACCCCGTTTGCGGTCATTTGATCCGGGTCTGAAAACACAACCCCATGCCATGCATGGCCAGCGTGACCTCTCGCACGCCTCCCTCCCGGGCATAGGGTGTGTCCGCTTCGCACAGAACTCTTTGATAGCGGGCGCTCAGGGTTTCGCGGCTCTGGTCCAGCTGCTCGAGGCTTGAGGCCAGTTGGCGCAGGGCACGGTCCACGTCATCGCGGGCGGGGCATCCGCGCAAGGATTCCGCGGCGGCGGAGAGCTCGAGAAGCTGGCCTCGGACATCGCTGAATCGCCGAGCCAGGTCCACGTGGATCTCCGCTTCATTGGGATGGGCCGGGCTTGGATCCGCTGGCGTGGCACGGCGGGCTGCTTTGGTTTTTCGACTCATGTCCGCCCCTCGGGTGTTTGGATAGGACTTCAGGCGAGGTAGAAAAGACTGATCACGGCCGCCAGCAGGATAAACGCTCCCGGTACGGACCAACGCGAGATCTCATCGACCTTGCGGGCATCATCCGCCCGACCGGCTTCATGCAGGCGATGGAAGACCACGTTCTCGACGATGGTCAG
The DNA here is from genome assembly GCA_049604855.1 of Gammaproteobacteria bacterium. GTDB lineage: Bacteria > Pseudomonadota > Gammaproteobacteria > JACKNK01 > JACKNK01 > JBMYTL01. Next base: position 2,768 of record JBMYTY010000249.1, read on the forward strand.
GGCCATGAACAGGTAGGCGGCATAAACCAGGGCGTCCAGGTACGTGATGGTCGAAACCTGGGGGAGGTAGCCCACGATGACACGGTGGGAGGCAACAATCGCGAGCAGAGCGATGAAACTGCGCATCATCCGGCCCGTGATGGGCTCACCGGTCATCCAGAAAACAGACCAGGAAAGGGCCAGGATCACCAGGAACGGCACGATGAGCTTCCAGATGTAGTAACCGGCATCCCGCTCCACATCCAGGTAGAAGATAAGTTCCGAGAACTCGGCATCGGAGCGGATTTCCTTTTCGTTGACCACATAGGCGCCCGCGCTCTCGATGGACCATTCGCCGCTGTCCGCGGAGGGCTCATAGCCGATCAGCTCTTCTAGGGGGGTGAGAACCACCTTTCCGTTATCCCAGGCAAACGACTCGAGATCGACCTCCAATCGTTGGCGATCGAAGGGGAACCGGGCCAGATCAAAATGGGCGTGGACTGCGACTCGGAAACGCTCCTGGTACTCCACCCGCCCGTCGGGATGGATGATCAATTCCTGGTTCTCGACCTCGCGCGGCCCGGCTTCGTTCTCGATTTCCAGGTCCGGTTGCCAGATCGCTTCGAGCTTGGCCGCGGCTTGGTGCTCCTCGTAGATATGAGGCTGTGAACCATCAAAGGCCAGGCGTGGATCGACCCAGCGCAGATCGAGAAACACCTCCATGGTGAAGTTCGGGAACGGATCGACG
>JBMYTY010000250.1:0-3494 GCA_049604855.1 Gammaproteobacteria bacterium
GGAGGTGCAGGCACCAAGCGCCATCAAAAGCAGGTCGTAGGGCGTTGGGCCGTTATCCGACCCGCCTACGGATCTGGGTTCGTCGGCCATCCACTGGTGCCGGTTGCTGAACATCCCACGCAGGAATTTTTTATCCAACTCGGTGATCAGGACATCCCCCTCGGCGACCTCGGGCGCGGTGCCGAAGTTGCGCTCAAAACCGTGGTCGCGGATGTCGAGGGAGCGGCTCGCCCAGGATACGAGGGTTTCGGCCACGTACTCGGCATCGTCCCGGTTGCTCAACAGATGGTCGGCATCGTCCAGGGATATGAAGCTCTTGGGATGTTTCGCGGCCTGGTAGATGGTCGCGGCCTCGCGGATATCGACAATCTCATCGACGGGGGAATGGAAAACCAGCAATGGGCGTCGAAGGGTGCCGATGTGCTCCGCGTCTCCATATCGGTCCAAGTCATCCAGTAACTGCTTGCGCACCCAGAAGGTGCGGGCACCGATGCGGACCTCCGCCTCGCCCCGGGTCTCCAACTCGTCAATGTGTTTGCCGAACAGGTGGGTGACGTGACTTGCCGTGGCTGGCGCGGCGATGGTGCTCACAGCCTTTACCGAGTCCAGTTGTGGTGCCGCTGCCAATACCGCGGCGCCGCCGAGGCTGTGGCCTATGAGCAGGCTGGGAGCCTGGTAGTCGCGTTCAAGTGCCCTGGCCGCGGCCAGCAGGTCCTGCACGTTGGAGGAAAAATTTGTGTTGGCAAAGTCGCCGTCGCTGTTGCCCAGGCCCGTGAAATCGAAGCGCAGCACCGCGATGCCGCGCGCCGCCAATGCCCGGCTGATCCGCGAGGCGGCGGCCACATCCTTGCCACAGGTGAAGCAGTGGGCAAACAGGGCGTACCGCGCAATGGCGACGCCGTTTGGCGGCGTTTCCAGCAGGCCCGCGAGGCTATGGCCCTGGTCGTTGTCGAACTCCAGTTTGATTCGTCCCATGAAGGTATTCCGATGATGAATTTTCTCAATGATCGCTTGGGCGGTGCCGCGAAAAGCCCGGAGACGGGGCGCTTGAATTTCACGCGCGGTGTACAGCAAGGGGCCGACGGCGAGTGGTCAGTTCGATGCTCTGGGCGTAGATTCGGCCTACAAACGAGCCCGAATTCAGAAATTAACAGCGGCGAAAGAACCCGGTGGAGGGTGGGAATGCGGACAATCATGCGACCCTGGTTGGTGTGGATTGCCCTGTTTGCGTATGGGCCCGTCCCATGGGCGGGGGCCGCGGAGCCGTTTTCCATGCAGGCCGACGAAGTGTCTCCGGGCATCTACGCCGTAATTACGCCCTCGCGGGCGCTGCCGAACCCGGAGAACCTGGGCTGGAATTCCAACAGTGCCTTCGTGCTGACCGGATCGGGCGTGCTGCTATTCGACACGGGCAGTTCCCTGGCTATCGGCCGGGCGTTGAAGCAAACCATTGCCTCGGTCACCGATCAGCCCGTGCGTTGGATCGTCAATTCCCACGCGCATGGCGACCACTGGTTGGGTAACGCGGTATTCAAGGACACCGTCGAGGCCATCTATTCGACGGGCAAGGTGCTGCAAACGGTCACGGAGGATGGTCAGACCTGGATTGATCTGTTTGATCGCATGACCGGAGGAATTACCGGCAAAGGAGAAATCGTGCCGCCGGACACGGCTCTCGGGGAACGCACTGAGTTGCTGCTGGGTGGCAAACGCTGCGTGTTGTTCCCCTCCGGTGACAGCCACTCGCCCGGCGACGTGGTGCTCTGGTTACCCGATGATCGGGTGCTGATCAGCGGCGACGTGGTCTATTCGGACCGCATGCCCTCCACCAACAACTCGAACCTTTCGCGTTGGATCGAGTTGTTGGGTGAACTCCGGGCGCTGAATCCCAAGGTGGTGATTCCCGGCCATGGCGCGATCACGGACGGGGCCGGATTGGAGCGGCTCCAGGCCCTGTTGACCACATTCTGGGATGCCGTCTCCGCCGGGGTGGATGAGGGGCTCGCGCCGTATGAGATGGTCGACACTGTTGCCACCGCGCTGGAACCTTTCGAGGGCCACTATCCGGGCATGAAGGAGAAACTGAAACGGGACATATCCCATGTCTATCTTCAGGTGGAGGCATCCGCCTTTTGAGCGCGGTGTGACGCATTCCGCGAATCCCGGGCTCTGAATGAGGGCCCCGGGCTCTTCGGCCTCCGGCCTTCACTGTTCATCCCTACGGCTTCAGACTTCACCCATGAATCCCAAAGAATTTCCCATCAACCTCGATGAGGTCATGCAGGCGCGGGACGTGGTGAACCTTCATCTCCCGCCCACTTCGCTGCTCCGCTATGAGGGGCTGTCCCGGTTGATTGGCGCCGATGTCTACGTGAAGCATGAGCACCACAACCCGACAGGGAGCTTCAAGATCCGGGGCGGGCTGAATCTCATGCACCATCTCAAGGAGCGGGGTACCCCGGGGGTCGTGACCTTCTCCACCGGCAATCATGGGCTTTCCATTGCCACCGCGGCGGCCATGTCCGGCATTTCGGCCGCGGTGGTTGTGCCAAGAGGTAACAACCCGACCAAGAACCGCGCCATCGTCGAGGCGGGTGCTGAACTTGTCGAGGCCGGCGGAAGCTTCGAGGAGGCCGCGGAGCAGGTGGACGCCATCGTTGCCGACCGCGGCTGGTATTACGCCCATCCCGCCGATGAACCGCATCTCATCAACGGCGTGGGGACCGAGTTTCTGGAGATTGTCCAGGCCCTGCCGGATATCGATGTCATGATCGTGCCCGTTGGTGCCGGTAGCGAAGCAGCGGCCGCGGCCACGGTGCTCAAGGCCTTTCACCCCTTGGTCGAAATCATCGCCGTTCAGGCGGAGGCCTCGCCCGCCGCCTACTTGTCCTGGCAGGCGCAACGCATCATGAGTGCCGCCAATTCAACGTTCGCGGGTGGTTTCGCCACCGGTGCCGCCTACAGGACCCCCTTCGATCTGTACCACCATGCGCTGAGCGATTTTGCTCTGCTCAGTGAGCATGAGTTGTACGAGGGGATCGCCCTGGCCATGTATTACACCCATCAACTTCTTGAAGGGGCCGGTGCCGCGCCGCTGCGTTTGGCCATCAAGATGCGCGAACAACTCAAGGGCAAGAAGGTGGTGCTTCAGATGAGCGGCTGTAACGCGTCACCTGACGAACTGCGCATGGCCATGGCCCTCCCGGAACTCGAACATGGGTTCCGGGGATAAGCGATGTTTCGCCTGCTGACCCCCCCACGCTCAAGAACCCGGAATCGCACCCGAGGGTGCGTCTATCAGGATGACTACCTGGTTGCGATGAAAGACAAGCGGGTGCAAGCGGGTCTTATGACGGCAAGCACACACCGAACGGGGGCCTGTCGATCATGAAGTGGCTGTTTCTCGCCTTTACCCATGGCGGCGCTCTCGCCGTGGGTTTCGCCCTGGGTATTTACGCCCTGCCTATTCTCACCGCACCCGCTCCACCCGCCGC
>JBMYTY010000251.1:0-3484 GCA_049604855.1 Gammaproteobacteria bacterium
GGCCCTTGCGCTCCAGGTGCCAGGCGTCGATCCGGGCTTGCAGGGCATCACGCTTGGCGAGCAGCTCGCGGTTGCGCGGGGTCAGATCGTTGACGATGGCGGCGAAGGAGGCCCAGAAGGCGGCGGGCTCGACACCGGTGCCGGGGATGATGGCGTCGTTGATCAGCGCATACAGGGCGGAATCGACCTGTAGCCCGTTGGCGTCGATGCGGGTGCTCATGGTGTAGGTCTCAAAATCATAATGCGCGGCACAAAAACCCCGGTGTCGCGCTTGGTTTTACGGGGGGTGCTGGGTTGTGCGGCGCAATAATAGTGACTTGGTGAAGAGTTTAGAGCCCTTTTCTCATAATGTGGAAATTGCTGCGTCTTTCGGAAAAACCCGCGGCGCGTGGGGCGAAAGCAGGGCGGTGAGAAAGGTGCGAGAGGCGCATGTTCCGGGCCCGGCACGTCGCTTGTGTCGCTCATGGGGGAGGCTGAAGGGCCTTGTTGAGCGGCTTGGCCGCGCGCAGAATCCACCCCGCCTTTGGCAGGGGCGGGGCGCGTTGGGAGGCACCCGCGCGTTCCGGATGGGCCCGGCTTCAAAAAGAACAATGATGCGCGAATCACACCGATCAGCTTGGAAACACGGCCCGCTCGCGGCCCGTGAGGTAGGGACATGAACGCGATCATGCGATTCGCCGAGCGCTATGCCATAGCGGTGCTGCTGTTGCTGCTCGCCATCACCGCGGGTTTCGCGTCGCAGCTGCCCCGGCTGAGCTTCAACGCCTCTTTCGACAAGATGATGTTGGAGGGCGATGCCAACCGGGCGCGCTTCGAGGTGTTTCGCGAGGTCTTCGGCGACACCGAGACGGTCCTGCTTTTCCTGCGCGATGAAGACCTCATGACCGCTGAGCACCAGCGCGCCATCGATGCCGCGCTGGTGCGCATTCGGGCCTTACCTTTTGTCGCCGGGGTGACCAGCCTCTTCAGCCTGAATGAGGCACGCATGAACGAGAACGGCGAGATTGAGTCGCGCCCGTTTCTCGATGCCACCCAGCCTCTGGAAGGTGCTGAATTGACCCGATGGCTGGCACGCGCCGTGCGCGACCCCCTGCTGTCGGATCAGTTCATGGCCGGTGATGGCAAGGGTATGGCGGCCATCGTCAGTCTCGCGCCCGTGAAAGCGGACGCGGAACTGATGGGGTCGGCGCGTGACGCGGCCGTCGTGGCCGGTATCGACCAGGCCCTGGAGCCGCTGCGGGAAACGCTGGACACCGTGATCCAGGTCGGATCAGCCAATGTCCGCGATGCGGTGCACGACAAGGTCGTCGATGATCAACAGCGGATTCTGCCCCTGGCGCTCGGCCTGCTGCTGGTGCTGTTGGCATTGATCCTGCGCCGTCTCAATGGCGCTCTCGTACCGTTGTTGACGGGAGCGATGAGCGTGATCTGGACCCTGGGGGCCATGGCGCTCATCGGGGTCGAATTGAATGTGATGACCGCCATCGTGCCGGTGTTGATCATCATCGTCGGCTCCACCGAGGACATCCACCTGTTGGCGGAGTATTACGCGGGACGTGACGAGGGCCTGGACAAGGCGGCGGCCATCGAACGCATGGCGGGCCGGGTGGGTATGGCGGTGTTGCTGACCTTCCTGACGACCGCGCTCGGCTTCCTGTCCATCGCGGCCAATCCCATCGCGATTCTCCGCGAGTTCGGACTCATGGCCGGTTTCGGCCTGGCGGCGAATTTTCTCGTCACCATCCTGCTGGTTCCAGCCTGGTTGAGCCTGTTCGGGGCCCGTGCGCGCGATGGCGGCGCGGATACCGGGGGCACGGAGGCCGGAGGCGGGCGGGAGCACGATGGCCCGGTGCAGGCCCTGGCCGTGTGGTTGATGGCCTGGGTGTGCCGACGCCGCATCGTGGTGTGGGTGATGACGGGGGTGGTGCTGTTTGCCTCGGCCGTGGGTGCCTGGCAATTGAAAGTGGATAACAACCCGCTCGGCTATCTGGGGACCGCCGAGCCCGTCTCGCTTGATCGCGCGGAGCTGGAGCGTGGCCTGACCGGCAGTCATGGCTTCTCCATCGTCTTCGATGCCCAGATCGAAGGGACCTTCCTCAAGGTGAAGTACCTGGAGGAACTGGCCCGGGTTCAACGGTTCCTGGGAGACAGTGGTCATTTCCGCAAGACCTTTTCCTTCGCGGACATCATGGCCAAGGTCAACGTGGTGATGGAGGAGGACGATTCCGGCCGTTTTTACCTGCCGGAGGAGGACATCATTGCCCGCGAGTACGCGCTGTTCCTGGACCATGGGGACATCGCCGAGTACGTCTCCGCGGATTTCAGCCGTGCGCGGATCACCGTGCGCCATACCCTCGCGGGCTCCCATGAGCTGGGGCGGGCCATCGCGGAAGTGGAGGCTTACCTGGCCGAACGGGCACCGCGCGGGGTGCATTGGTTCATCACCGGTCACGAGATCATGACCAACCACGCCGCGGACTACATGGCCGTGGGGCAGGTGGCGTCCCTCGCCCTGGTTTTCCTGGTGATATGGGCCCTGGTCTCCCTGTTGTTCGTGAATGCCCAGGCGGGTCTGATCGCCCTGGTGCCCAACCTGATTCCCGTGGCCGTTCTGTTCGGGGTCATGGGCGGCTTCGGTATTCCGCTCGATACCAGCACAGCCATGGTGGCCGCCATCGCGCTCGGCATCTGTGTCGACGACACCATGCATTTCATGGTGCGTTTTCATCGCGCCAACCAGGGGCGCACGGAGCCGCTGGCCGCGCTCAAGGACACGGTGCGCCACGAGGCGGTGCCGATTTTCAGCACATCGCTGGCCCTGGCGGCGGGGTTCGGATTGCTGGGCCTGTCGGGTTTTCCACCCGTGGCCTGGTTCGGGGTGCTCAGTGCACTGATGATGATCACCGCCCTGTTCGCGACCTTCCTCGTCACCCCGCTGTTGCTGTCCAGCATCCGGCTGGTGTCGCTCTGGGATATGTTCGATCTGCACCTGCGTGATCGCGTGCGTGACCAGTGCCGCCTGTTCGCGGATATGCGGACCTGGCAGATCAAGAAGATGATCCTGTTGGGTGAGGTGGAACGATTCGACGCCGGGCAGACCCTGTTCGCGCAGGGCGAAGAGGGCGATCAGATGTACGTGGTGCTCGATGGCGGGGTGGAGATCCGAGTCGGGGATGGGCCGGATCAACGTGCCGTGGCCCTGCTGGGTGAGGGTGAGGTGTTCGGTGAAATGGCCCTGATCCGCAGCCAACCGCGATCGGCCTCCGCGGTGGCGACCGCCCCGACCCAGGTGCTGGTGTTGCGCTGGTCTGATGTGCAGCGGATCCAGCGCCTCTACCCGCGCATTGCTTCACGTCTGTTCCTCAATCTGTCCCGCATCATGGGGGACCGGCTGAACCAGGTGCTGACCGCCTAAGGAAGCTCTGAACCAATCGTGACACGGTGCCGGATGCGCCTACGGCTTATCCAGCCTACGAATCGATGC
>JBMYTY010000252.1:0-3482 GCA_049604855.1 Gammaproteobacteria bacterium
ACAGCGGCTTCTGGGTCGAGAAACCCAGCAGCTTCATCACTCGGCTCAGGGTGTTGATCGAGAGCTTCACGTCGAACTGTCGCTCGATCAGTGCCCCAATGATCTTCAGCGTCCACAACGCGAACTCAAACTGGTATTGCTGCGGCGTGTTCTCACGAACCGCCTCCGCGATCCATTGCATCTGCTCGGTGGTGAGCTTGGAGGGGCGACCGGGAATCGGCTTGGCCTTCAGCGCCTTCTGCCCGCCCGAGAGGTATTTGGCCATCCAACCGTAGACGGTGCGCCGATTGATCCCGAAGGCCTTGGCTACCTCTGTGGCGCTTTGCCCGTTGCGTATGGCTTTGATGGCCTGCAACCTCATCGCTTCGAGTGTCTGATGATCGTATTTCCGGCCGTCGTTATCGCGCTTGCATTTCATGCACTCGATTATACCGGGTATATGACTCTACTTTCGTGAAAGTTAGTAACAAGAGCCATGGCTGCCGTGTCCGAGGCGGGTATTGATGCCAAAATCTTGGACGAGAATCTCGAGCTTCCCAAGGCAGAGATTTCGATCTGCACCATGCACCTCGCGAAAGGACTGGAGTTCAAGGCGGTCGTTGTAATGGCCTGTGACGATGAAGTGATTCCCTCGCAGGCCCGCATGGAGCAAGTCGCGGACGAAGCTGACCTGGAGGAGGTCTATGACACCGAGAGGCAGCTTCTGTATGTCGCATGTACTCGGGCTCGTGACGTCCTACTGGTGACTGCCGCAGATCCGGAGTCGGAGTTCTTGGATGATCTGCGTGGTTGATCCGCGGTCATGATGCTCAGGTCCGAATTGGTAAGAAGACTCTTCTTCGCGTCTAAACAGTGCTGCACGCATCAACGTATGTGATCGTTTTTAACCGTGTTTCAAAGTGGTTTTTTCTTGTGCCTGAGACGAGAAAAAGCGCATAACCATATTGAGTTATATGAAAAAAGTTAGAGTTTTGATGGTCTGTATGGGCAACATCTGCCGCTCCCCCACGGCGGAGGGTGTGTTCACGCACTTGGTGGAGCAGGCCGGGCTGGCGGATGTCATTGATGTGGATTCGGCGGGTACCCATGCCTACCACGTGGGAGAGAGCCCGGACGGACGTTCCCAGGAGGCGGCCTTGCGGCGGGGGATCGACCTGAGTGCGCAGCGGGCGCGCCGGGTCAGCGATGGTGACTTTTTCGAGTTCGATTACGTGCTGGCAATGGACGGCAGCAATTACTACGAGCTGGAGCAGATCTGTCCGCCCGGGTACGAATCGCGGCTGCACCGGTTCATGGATTTCGCACCGGATGAGCGCGAGTCGGAGGTGCCGGACCCCTATTACGGTGGGGCTCGGGGCTTTGAGCATGTGCTCGACCTGGTGGAGGCGGCGTCCCGCGGCCTGTTGGCGCGAATCCGGGCGGATCACGGCCTGAGCTGAGCCGAATCGGGCTGAACCGAATCGGGTTGAACCGAATCGGTATGAGGCCGACCTGCACATGGGATTGGGCCTGGCCAGGGGATCGGACCTGGCCAGGGCTGTGCCTCAACATCGGACCGAGAGCCCGATACGAAAACAGGCCGAAACCCCGGGCGGGGTTTCGGCCTGTTTTCTGTTGCGGGGGTGACACGGGCCACCCCACGCCGACCGTCACCCCGTAACCACGAAGAGACGGTGCGGCGGACCTCTTGCTCAGTCGTTTCCAGCGTTGGCCGCGGCGGGCGGCGGTGCGCTGGGGGTGGATGGAGCAGGGGCCGGGGCCGGGGGCTTGGGCGTGTCCGCCTTGGCCTTGGGTTCAGCGGATGCGGGCGGGGCGGACGGTTTGGCTGCCGCCTTCGCTGCTGTTGCCGCGCCATTGTCACCAGTCGGGTTCGCCTTGGGAGCGGCCGGTTTGGCCGATTCCGATTTGGGGGATTCGGCCTTGGGTGCCTCCGATTTTGGAGCCTCGGACTTCGAGGCCTCGGGTTTCGGCGCGGACGCCTGGGCTTTGTCCGCGTTTGAGGCGGAGCCGGCCGAACCAGAAGGGGTCTTGTTGGAAGAGGCGGCCGCGGGTTTGGCATCACTCACAGGGTTCTCCGCACGCGCTGCCGGGTTGCTACCTGCATCGCCGCCATTGGCGTTGGCCGTCTGCTGGTCACCACCCTCGGCGTTGCCTCCTTGGCCGCGCCCACGCCCGCGACCGCCACGGCGTCCGCGACGACGACGACGCGGACCGCCCTCGCTGTTGCCATCGGCGCTGTTCGCGGAGTCCTTGGATGAGTCCGGCCCCTGGCTCGCGCTTTGGCCTTCGGAGCGGTTGTCATCGCGCGCTCGCGGAGCTTCGCTACCGTCGGCGGCGGGTGCGGTGGCCTGATCACCCGCTGCCTGCCGGGTGTTGCTGGCGGTGTTGTCTCCGTTGTCGGCGGTATCGCCATCGGGGTTGCGACGCCGACGACGGCGTCGGTTGCCGGAATCGTCCCCCTGGCCCCGGTCGGCGGCTACCTGGTTGCCGCGGTCGGACTGTTTGCGGTCCGGGCCGGAACGATCCGGGCCGCTCCGCTCGTTATTGCCCTTGCGCCGCTTGTCGCCGTCGCCCTGTCCATCGCCGCCCCGGTCATTGCCCCGGTCATTGCCCCGGTCATTGCCCTTGTCACTACCTTGGGCGCGGCGACGGTTATTGCCGCCACCTGAGTTGCTACCGGAGGCATTGCCGGACCCGCGTCGGTTACCGCCGCGACTGCCGCGGTTGCCACCCCGGTTGGAGCGTGACCCGCCGCGCGAGGAGGAGCGTGCTTGTTTGGGCTTTTCCGTCTCCGTTTCGGCAGCCGGTTCCGCGGTGGTCTCACTGCCACCACCAAAGAGGGTGCTGACCAGACGGCGGATGAAGCCGCCCTGTTCGGGTTTGGCGGCCGTGGAGGGGGCGGGCGTTGTAACAGGTTCCGGTTCCGGAGCGGCCGGTGGCGGCGGCGCGGGGGTCGCCGGGGCGATGCTGCGTACGGCCGGCTGCTCCGTGGCGACCCGTTCGCCCACGGATGCCGTTGGAATCTCTTCTTCCTCGACCGGAGCGCTGAGATCGAAACTGTGGATCGAGTTGTCGACTTCGTCGCCACGCACCCGGCGCACCTCGAACTTGGGTGTTTCGAGGTGGATGTTGGGGATGATGACGGGCTGGACCTTCTGGCGCTCCTCGATGCGGCGCAGGATGTCGCGCTTCTCGTTGACGAGGAAGGTGGCCACGCTGACGGGCACCTGCACCACCACCTGGGCGGTGCGCTCCTTCATGGCCTCCTCCTCGACGATGCGCAGCACGGACAGCGCCAGGGATTCGATACCGCGAATGGTGCCGGCGCCATCGCAGCGCGGGCAGACGTGGTGACTGCCTTCGCTGAGGGACGGGCGCAGGCGCTGGCGTGACATCTCCATGAGGCCGAAGCGCGAGATGCGGCCCAACTGTACGCGGGCACGGTCGAGCTTGAGGGCCTCGCGCAGGCGTTTCTCGACCTC
>JBMYTY010000253.1:0-3476 GCA_049604855.1 Gammaproteobacteria bacterium
CTCCGCCCGGGTGACGCACCCCGACTTCGGTAGCGAACCCCGGGCGACCGGCATACTCTGGCAGGTATTCGCCCCCGATGGCGAACCGCTCGACGGAGCGGAAAAGCGCCAGGACACCCTCGAATCCGGCGTCACCCGGACCTACTCGTTCCGCATCCAGTTGAACCGCCCCCGGCAGGGTCGGCATACCGTGCGCGCAGTGCACTATCTGCTTGAGGACCCCACCGTCGGTGTCCAGGCCGAGGCCGGCTTTGATGTCCACGACCCCCTGTTGATCAAGGATATCGTGGTCACCAACCGTCCCGGTGGCGGCACTCACCAGGCTGTGCTCGGCCGGGAGGATGCACCCCACGTCTACGTCCACTACACGCTCCACGACGACATCCCGACCGTCGAGGCCCGTCTGCGGGTCAGCGATGCCGGGACGGGCGAGGTCATCGCCGAGTCGTCCGCACAGCGCCCTCGGGAGAAAGACTACTTTGGTATCCGCATCGAGGCGGACCGTTTCCGTCCCAACCAGAAAATGGCCGTACTGGCCACCATCACCACCCCGAAGGGAACGCAACGCACCCTGGAGTCCGGCTTCGCCATAGAACCCGACAACCGGATCCACCCAGCGACTATCACCGTGCCCAGCCGGGTTGATGCCGGAACGACAAGCCGCTTCGCCGTGGAAGTGCCAAGCGAATTCCGCCGCCCCATCAAGGCGGTCTACGAAGGGCACGGACTGGCCCTGTCCCACAACGGGGGTCTGCACGGTACCGTCAGGGGAACCGCCACGAAGACACTGAACACCCACCTTCGCGTCATCGTCACCGACGCCGATGGCCGCCGCGCCAAGGGTTCGGCCAACATCACCGTCGTCGCCAAACGAGTGGCACCGGCCCTCAGTACCCGGCCCAGCCCGAAACGACAGGCAGCGCCTCCGGTGGCCAGCCGCCCTGCAACACAGTCGCCCGCCCCGCGAAGCGAGCCCGACCCCTGGAAAGCCTTCGGCGACCAGTTGAGAAAGGGTCAGGACGAACTGAACCGCCTCAAGGCGCAGCAGCAACGGGAAATGCGCGAATTCGAAGCCAGGCAGCAACAACAGAGGCAATCAAGCGCCCCGGGCCGATCCACCCCGGCGTGGATGAGCGGTGGCAACCAGGGTCGCGCATCGTCGAGCAACCGCTCAGCTGAGCAGGCCTGCTACGCGGCAACCCGTACCTGCCTGGCGCCGTGCAACCAGATGGTGGAGCGCATCCGCCAGATGTGCGCTGCCGGCGACTCGCGTCCCCAATGCAAGCAATACGCGAGGCAGGCGACCCAATGTTCGGATGCCTGCGCCCGAAAACAAACCGCCTGCCTGGCCAACGCCGGCGGATGAACAACCCTGTTACGGAGGCGACCATGAATACACGCACCGCCATCCACCCCATTCCCCGGGGGATCACTGTCCTGGGCATGGCCCTGGGCATGTGCCTGGCATCTTCCACCTCAGTGGCCGCCGATTCCGTCCTCGACACCTACGATGACAACAACGTCGAATGGGCAACGGGCCCCAGCCAAGTGCCACCCGGCCCTTCGGCCCTCGACACCTACGAAGACCCATCCTTCGACGATTCGGCTTCACCTGGATCGACCGGAGGCCCTGCATCATTCCTCGGTAAGCTGCTGGGCGGAATCTCATCGTCGGCGCCCAACCCTGCCGCCAGCGGCGGCTCGGCGAAAAATGAATACCTGGCCCTGAAAAGAAAGCTGGGTGGGCTGTCCGGGGCGAAAACCCGCTTCCTGTGCGACAACGACGGCTGCCTGGACCTGACCACCAACCTCGTCTGGCATCGCCATGGCTTCCACGATGATTTCGGCCGACGCAAGCAGAAGCTGCCCGACCCGCGGAAAGGCGCCGCCTTCCGCGATTGGATACGGGACCTCAACACCCGGCGGGTCGGCGGGCATGACGATTGGCGGCTACCCGATACCGGTGAGTACATCCTGGCCAATTTCGGCGCGGAAAAGGACACCCTGGGCTGGATCCCGGGGATCCTCAAGCGTGGAAAGGGCGTCGACTGGACCTTTGAAACTGCTGAACGGGAACTGCTCCGCTACGCGAGCGCCGTCTATTACAAACGCAATGGCGAGTTGTCCTACTACGATCCGAAAAAGATCAAGTCCTGGAAATACGTGGATGCCAGCGCCGTGAGAACAGGGCCGCTCGACCTGTTGATGATCGAGCTTTCAGAGCGCAATCCGCGCCCCCTCAGCGCGGACGAGTTAGCCCTTTACGGCAAGATTCGGCGGGCGTACTCGGCACGGCTGATCGGGCCAGCCTTGGACCTGTGGGAACAACTGATCGACCAGGCCGGGCACGAACTGTACCTGCACGGCTTCACCCGTAAGGTCAACCGGGAGGGCATGACTGAACAAGTGGCAGTGGAGATCCTCGTCAAGGTGAAAGACAAGGAAAGTCACTCCCCTGCCTTCTGGTTCGAATACGCGCGCATGGCCCTGGACCTTGGACAACCGGCTTTGGCCTTGCAAGCCGCCCGGGGCATGAAAGCCGCCACTCCCCCGCCCGGGCTGGAAACCGAGGTCGCCGTGATCACCACCCTCATCGAGGCCGAGGCCTACCGCCAACTGGGCAAAGCGGACGAGGGCTACACCGCCCTCCTGATGCAGGACTCCCTGCGCGACAGCCTCCTCGCCCCGCCGTTCATCGGCCGTTACGCGCCCGGCCTGCTGCTGGAACGGGAGAAGCTCATGAAGATCACGGGATGGAAACCCATGCACGTGCGACTCATGCCCAAGGCCATGGCCAAGATCGTCGCCCAGGGGCGCAAGGTGCCGTTCGTCAACCTGGAAACCGGCAAGACGGTAGACCCTGATAGCGCGGGCTCGGCAAGTCGTCCAGCTTCATCGAAGCCAAATCGGGCCGCCCCCGTCCCGGCTGCTCCGAGAACAACATCCCCAGCCAAACCCAGTGCACCGAAGCCCAAGCGGAGCGGGGTGACCGTGCTGGACTGATGAAACGGAAAAGACAAAGGATGCGAAGCGCACCAGCAGAGATTCTGGCTTTGATGCTCTCCATCGCCTGGATCTCAGCGCCCCCTGCCCGGGCCAGCGATGCCCGGGGTCTGAACGAGTTCGCCCAGGGGATCTCGATCTGCGTTCGCTTCGGGGCATACCCCTGGATGGCCCGATCACGCTTCGAAGATGTCGGCTGGAAAGGGATCAACAACCCGGACTGGCAAACCCTCTCCTCCCCTCGCCACGCGGTAACGGCCTATGTCTCGCCACGGGATGCGCCACTGCCCCTTTTCTGCCGCGTGGAAAGCGAACGGGTGAGCCTGAACACCGCTACCCACCTGGCCTGGGGTGCGGTACAGGAGACCGGCTACGCCCTTCCGCCCGACACCGATGAAACCGGCTGCCCCCGTTTCCGGCTGACGCTTGGCGCCGAAGTGCTGGTGACATCGGCGGGCAACGGCGGCACCTGT
>JBMYTY010000254.1:0-3457 GCA_049604855.1 Gammaproteobacteria bacterium
AAGCCAGTTTCACTCACGTCAAACTTGTACTTCTCACCGAGGTCTCCTCCCAAATTCCGATTGGTGAAGTAGACATTGAACGCGGTAGCCATGAACCTTGCATCCAATTTCCCCGATCCTTTGGATTTCTTCGATTTGTGGTAGAAGAAATGCTTTCGATAAAACGTGACCAATTGCTCGTCGGATTTCCCTTCCAAGGCGTCACCGAAGATATTGCTGAAGCTTGCCGACAGCCACTTTGCCAGATCCTCGCCCCCAGCTTTCATCAAGGCACGCCCCTTCTTGCCGTGCCAGCGGAAAACCCGGATGGCCGTGATACTCCGGGGGGGGGTCGTAAATGTTTCGTTTTCCGGTCATGGAACAGTCACGGCCCATCGCTAGGGTGCGCGCCATCCAAGCCGGGGAGCCGCACCATGTCCAAGGTTCGTTACCGCAGCGTCTGGATCTCTGATACCCATCTGGGTCTGAAAGAGGCGCGCACTGAATTCCTCCTGGATTTCCTCACCCACCTGGAGTGCGACACGCTCTACCTCGCTGGCGACATCATCGATCTGTGGAAGATGCGCACGGGGCTGTACTGGCCGCAAATCAACAACGAGATCGTGCGCACCATCATGCGCATGGCCCGCCAGGGCACCCGGGTGGTCTACGTACCGGGCAACCACGACGAGATCTTCCGCGACTACGTGGAGATGTTCTTCGGCGGCATCGAGGTGCAGCAGGAAGCGATCCATGAAACCGCCGACGGACGCCGTTTCCTGGTCATTCACGGCGACGAATTCGATTGCGTGGTCATGCACAACAAGTGGCTGGCCTACGTGGGCAGCGAGGCCTACGACTTCCTGCTCTGGGTGAACCGCTGGTTCAACCTGGCCCGTCGCAAACTGGGGTTGCGCTACTGGTCCCTGTCCGCCTTCCTCAAGAACAAGGTCAAGGAGGCCGTGCAGTACATCGGCAACTACGAGGAAGCCGTGGTGCGCAAGGCCCGCGAGGACGGGATGGACGGTGTGATCTGCGGCCACATCCATCACGCGGCCCTGTCCGACTTTGACGGCATCACCTACGTGAACTGCGGCGACTGGGTGGAAAGTTGCACCGCGGTCGCGGAAGACGAGGAAGGCCGTCTGCGCATCATCCACTGGGCCGACGAGAGCTTCATGCTGTTGGCGGACCCGGCCCACGACGAAGCACCGCGCACGGTCACCGTACTCAGGCCCGAAGTCAGCACCAGCTGACCCCGCTCACACTCTCGCTGGTTCGAATCCCGTTCATGAAAATCGCTTTGATCACCGACGCCTGGTTTCCCCAGGTGAACGGCGTTGTACGCACACTCAAGAAGACCACGGAGATCCTCGAGCGCTGGGGACACGAGGTGTTGTGCATCAATCCCTCGAGCTTCAAGACCTTCCCACTGCCGACCTACCCGGACATCCGCCTGCCCATCGCGCCGGGACGCAAGCTGCGCGCCATGCTGGATGAGTTCGGCGCGGATGCCTACCACATTGCCACGGAGGGCACCCTGGGCTGGGCGGCGCGCTCCTATTGCCTCAAGCGCAAGCTCGACTACACCACCGCGTACCACACCCGCTTCCCCGAATACGTGCGCCTGCGCGCGCCCGTCCCACTGAGCTGGAGCTATGCCTTCATGCACCGCTTTCATGACCCAGCGGTGCGCACCATGGTGGCCACCGATTCCATGCGCGAAGAGCTGGAGGAGTGGGACTTCAAACACATCGTCAAATGGTCGCGAGGCGTGGATATCGAGCGCTTCCGCCCTCTGGATGACGACGAGAAACTGATCCGCTCCGATGAACCGATATTCATGTACATCGGCCGCGTCGCGGTGGAAAAAAACATCGAGGCGTTCCTGAAGCTCGATCTGCCCGGCAGGAAATACGTGGTGGGCGGAGGGCCCGCGCTGGACAAGCTCAAGGCGTCCTACCCGGACGTGGTGTTCACGGGATACAAGGAAAATGGAGAACTCGCCCGGCACGTGGCCTCGGCCGATGTGATGGTGTTTCCCAGCCTCACCGACACCTTCGGGCTGGTCATGTTGGAAGCCATGGCCACCGGTGCCCCGGTCGCCGCATTCCCGGTGGCCGGCCCCAAGGACGTCATCGAGAACGGCGTGAACGGCTACCTGGACGAGGACCTACGCGCGGCCGCCCTGAAAGCCCTGGACCTGGACCGTGCCGCCTGCCGGAAATTCGCCGAGGGCTATTCCTGGGAGGCCTGCACCCAGCAGTTCCTGGACAACCTCAGCCCGCATCCCGAGTCCGGCCAGCGGGCCGCCTCCTGACCGAATCCGGCAACATCCAGCGACGGGCGCACCCGGCGTCACGATTCGTTCAGAGCTTGCCTAAGCACTTGACGAGCCGGGTCGCCAGCTCGCCGCCTTTCGAATCCACTTGCGCGACGGAGCCTCGATGATCAGGTAGGAAAGCCAGGACGCGAACAGGATCATCGCAAGATAGACGGGCAGACGGATCTCCGGGTCGGCACTGAACCAGTTGCGGAAATACATCAGTATCGGCAGGTGCCAGAGGTAGAGGGAGAAAGACACTTTCCCCAGGAAGTCCCCCACCCGGTTGGCCAGCACGGGACTCTTGTCCGGGACCAGGAAGACCAGGCAGAAGAACACACTGGACAGCATCATCAACACGCCCACGTCACGCCAGACCCGGTGCTGCCGACCAAACAACTCCTTGAATATCTCCGGGTAGAGCAGGATCACCAAGCCGAAGCTGAGCAGGAAGATGTGTCGCCGCCAATAGGCGGGTGCCTGCCAATGGCGGTAGAGCTGGCCAAAGGCAACGCCTACGAAGAAGTACTGCAACGATGGCACGATCGAGAAGTCGTAGCGGATTCCCTCCGCCGAAGACCCCTGAACACGGGGGAAATCGATCATCACCAGATAGAAGAAGACCAGGGTCATAAGCAGGTACACATACCCCGGTCTGACCCGGAACAGCGCCCACAGCCCGACGAACAACACGTAGAACTGGATTTCCGGGCCGATCGTCCACAACACCGCATGCCCGTAAAGCAGGGTCAGGTGGGAGATCAGTATCTCCACGCTGGGGATGTTGTAGATCAGGCCCAGGCCGTTGACGCGGAAGGCATAAGACAGCAACACCACGAACACGAACAACGGCACCACGCGCGCGAAGCGGGCCACCGCGAAGTTGTACACCTCCTGGCGGGTAAAACTCCGATTCATGTACAGGTAGGACATCAGAAAGCCGCTCAGGATGAAGAACAGCATGACACCGAACTGCCCGGCGTTTTTACCCGTCACACCGCCGAGAAAATCGGCCTTGTTCCCGTAGTGGCTGAACACCACGATCAGCGCCGCCAGGATCCACCAGATAACGGTCCAGTCCATGCTTTCATCATGGGGGCCGGGCCAAACGAACTAAAGCCTTGGTTGATGAACATCAGTACCGGGGCTTTCACG
>JBMYTY010000255.1:0-3453 GCA_049604855.1 Gammaproteobacteria bacterium
GGGGCGTGCCTTCCACTTTGACCAGGTTGTTGATCGGGACGCTTTCGGGATGGCGGGGCAGATTGGCCAATTCCATGAGCAGGCCGACCCGGTCGGACTCGTCCTCACCCATGCCCACGATGCCGCCGCAGCAGACATTGATACCGGCGTCGCGGACATTGGCCAGGGTATCGAGCCGGTCCTGGTAGGTGCGCGTGGTGATGATTTTTTCGTAGAACTCGGGCGATGTGTCCAGGTTGTGGTTGTAATAGTCCAGGCCGGCGTCAGCCAAGGCGTCGGACTGCTCCGGGGTCAACATGCCAAGGGTCATGCAGGTTTCCAGCCCTTCGGCGCGCACGGCCTTGACGATCTCGATGACCTTGGGGAAGTCGCGTTTGTTCGGGTTTCGCCAAGCCGCGCCCATGCAGAAGCGCGAAGACCCGTTCGCCTTCGCGCGCCGTGCCGCGCTGACGATGAAGTCCACGTCCATGAGGGGTTCTTTCTGAAGCTCCGAATTGTGATGAGCACTCTGTGGGCAGTAACCGCAGTCCTCTGGACAGGAGCCGGTTTTGATGGAGAGCAGGGTGCTGACCTGGACGGCGTTGGGGTCGAAAGTGGCCCGGTGTATGGTCTGGGCTTCGAACAGCAGGTCCATGAGCGGCTTTTCGAACAAGGCTTGGATTTCCTTGCGCGACCAGTCGTTGCGGATGCGCACGGTGTCGTCGGGGCGGATGGTGGTGTTCATGGGGGTGTTCCCGGCCTGTTTCGATTTTTATGCCGAGGCGCAGTGTAGGCCGGGGTGTTCGTCAGTCAACCAGGGAGGGGTTGGATGGTTTACCAATGGTTTAAAAGTGTTCAATCCGCGCTTTGGGGCTCGCCCTGCGTGTGCTGTGGAATGCATGCGGGCCGTGCGCTGCATTTGTGCGCGGGTTGCGAGGCGGATCTCCCCGCGCTGTCCCGCGTCTGTCGGCTGTGCGCTACGCCATTGCCGGGTGGCGACGGGGTTTGCGGCCGTTGTATCCGTCGACCTCCGCCGCAGGATGCCGCGTTTGCCGGTTTCGCCTACCGCTTTCCCATCCCCCGGCTCGTGACCGGGTTCAAGTACGAGCAGCAGCTTCACCTGGGCGCGGTTCTGGGTGAGTTGTTCCTGCATCGTATGTTGGAGAGTGCTCCGCCCCGGCCCGACCTTCTGCTGCCGGTACCCTTGCATGGTCGGCGCTTGCGGGAGCGGGGTTTCAACCAGTCCCTCGAGCTCGCGCGCACGTTGGCGCGGGGCATGGATCTGCCGTGTGCGCCCGCGTTGGCGCGGCGCATACGGCCCACGCTCGCCCAGGCCGGGCTGTCACCGGTCCAGCGGCGTCGCAATATCCGAGGGGTCTTCGCCGTCGATCCATCGGTCGTGGGAATGCGCGTGGCCATCGTGGACGATGTGATGACCACGGGCAGCACGGCGGGGGAGTTGGTTCGTGCCCTGAAGACCGCGGGAGCCGCCCGGGTCGACATCTGGGTCCTCGCACGCGCCGTGCACGGCGTCCACGACGCCGTGCCATAATCCGCCGCCCTTCGCTTCCGACTACATTGAGCCCCTGCCTTGTCCTCCCATGTCCGCTGGTCTCCCGCCCTCCGCATGCGTCGCCGGGTCCCCGAGCCCGCCGCATCATGGGTGTTCGACACCGGGTCGCTCACCGCGCGACTGAGCGAGCGTTGCCCTGGCCGGTTCAAAGTGCGCGTGCTGTTTCACGGTTGGGCCCTGCCCGGGTCAGGCGAGGCGCGGGTGTTGGGGCTGGGACGCTGCCGTGGGGCTTTGATTCGCGAGGTGCACCTTTATTGTGGCGACACGCCCGTGGTGTTCGCGCGCACGGTGATTCCCGCCGCGACCGCCCGTGGGCGTAGTCGTCGCGTCGCCCATCTGCGCAATCGTCCCCTGGGTGCGTTTCTGTTCGCCGACCCCACCCTCGAACGCGAAGCCCTGGAGGTGGTCGATGCCCCCCCGGGTAGGGATATACGACGTCGGTCCGCGGGTTCGGAAACCCGCGACGCACGCGTCTGGGGGCGTCGCTCGGTGTTTCGATTACGGGGTCGGTCGTTGCTGGTCGCCGAAGTGTTTCTGCCGGCCTTGTTCGATAACCCGGGCGGTGCGCGCTGATGAGTGCCCTGGCGATCAAATGGCGCGACTACATGCAGCTCATGCGCCTGCACAAGCCCATCGGTATCTATCTCCTGCTCTGGCCGACGCTCTGGGGGTTGTGGTTCGCGGCCTCCGGGGTGCCCGATCTGCTGATTCTGTTTGTCTTCGTGGCCGGGGTGACCCTGATGCGATCCGCCGGTTGCGTGGTCAATGATTTCGCGGATCGAGATATTGATCCGCACGTTGAGCGCACGCGTGATCGGCCCATCGCCGCGGGGCGGGTATCGTCGCGGGAGGCCCTTTTGTTGTTCGCCGGATTGTCCTTGCTGGCCTTCGCCCTGGTGCTGTTGCTGAACGGCCTGACCATCGCCCTGTCCTTCGTCGGCGCGTTCCTGGCGGCAAGCTATCCCTTCATGAAGCGCTATACCCATCTGCCACAGTTTTACCTGGGGGCGGCGTTCGCGTGGGCCGTGCCCATGGGCTTCGCCGCGCAGACCGGTGAGGTGCCGGCCCTGGCGTGGTTGCTGTTTCTGGCCCCGGTGTTCTGGGCCGTCGCCTACGACACCATGTACGCCATGGTCGATCGCGACGACGATCTCAAGATCGGGGTGAAATCCACTGCCATTCTGTTCGGGCAGTGGGACCGGTTCTGGGTGGGGGTTTTCCAGGTGCTCACCCTCGCGGTTCTGGCCATCGCGGGGTTCTGGACGGAGCGCGGCGTCTTGTATTGGTTGAGCCTGGGGGTTTTCAGCGGGTTCAGCGTGTATCAGCAGATTCTTATTCGCAAACGCGAACGTGGTCCCTGTTTCGTTGCATTTCTGAATAATCACTGGGCCGGATTGGCTGTATTTACAGGGCTTGTCCTGGATTACGCCCTGAAATAGGGCGTTTGTTGCCCTGCAGCATCAGAAATTCTGATTCCGGCCCAAGCCGTTTCGCAATCTTGTTAGGGCCAAATCCTTTTGAGAGTATAGCGGACCCTTTTTTCCGGGGTGAGGGCGGTTTTCGCCTGTAACCTGCTGATTTTCAAAGAATTTTATTGGTCGCGAAGGGCTGTTTATAGGCGCCCCTTCAGGCCTCCGGGGCGTCCCTTACGGGCTCGCCGGACCCACGCACGGCCAACCGAATTCCCCTATCAAAACGAGGAGAAGACAGATGCCTTCCCGCCGTGAACTTGCCAACGCGATCCGTGCCCTGAGCATGGATGCCGTCCAAAAGGCCAACTCCGGACACCCGGGTGCGCCCATGGGTATGGCCGATATTGCCGAGGTGCTGTGGAACGACCACATGAAGCACAACCCGGCCAACCCCGACTGGGCCGATCGTGACCGTTTCATCCTGTCCAA
>JBMYTY010000256.1:0-3452 GCA_049604855.1 Gammaproteobacteria bacterium
GCGCCATGAACGGATGGTCCATGAAGTCGTAGGTAAAGGTGTCCTCGCAGTCACCCACCAGCGGATCGTGCCCCCGATCGGACTGACTGCGCTGGGCCACCAGGCTGGCGGTCCGCCATTGCTCAGGCGCCTGCTGCGACTCGGGCAGCGGCAGGGGATTGACCTGTGCGCAGCCCTTCAGGCGTACGAATGCGACGGTGTTCACGTGCGCATGGGTGAAGGCCACCGAATTGAGATCGAGCTCAAGGCTGTCCTCCACGAACTCCACGTGGGGTGGGGTCCCCGGAACCACCCTGCTCGCTGAGAAATAGGCGAATCGGGCGCCCGGGGTATGGCGCAGCGGCTTACCCCAGCGGTCCCAGAAACAGCCCTTCTTGGTCATGATCACATCGCAGCGATGCACCACCGCACCCAGGCAATCCGGTCGGAACCCGTCGTTCAGGATGAAGCCGCCATGGGCCGCGTGCACCGCCAACATGGCATCAGCGGCCCCAGCGAGATCCAGGTCATTGATGATCTGGATGTTGGCGATTTCCCGCTCCCAGGAACGATTGCAGTCCTGGCTATGGACCATGTCATAGCGGCGCCCCCGGCGATCAGTAATGCGCCCGGCCTTGTGGTAGCGCCTGTGGCGGCAGTAACGGTCGCTTCGCCCGGACAGGATTTTGGTCTTGATGAAACCACCCTCAAGCGCGGGCTGCGCGCGCGCCGTCGCGGACAGCGCCATTGCCCCCACCATCAGCACGGCCGAAACAACGAACACGCTGACCGCAGCCTCATGGGCGCGCTGCCTTTCGCCGAACACGGCAACGAAACAGGTGGCGCCCCAAGACGCCCACCTCACCGGATCCCGGAAACACCTCATGCTCTGCTTACCCCCCGTCTCCGCCCAGGGCGCGCTTCGCCCACTGGGTATTGATGACCTCTGACAGACGATTCTGGCCCTGACGCGCGGCAAGGTTATCGACATCAATCCAGTGCAGGGGCTGATCCTGATGGGCGCAGGAGAAGACCGCCCGGGTCCGTTCTCCGGTCTCCGGATCCAGCTGCCATTGCAGGCACTGGGCGCACACGCCCTTCATCATGCACTGCATGGGACTGCCCACTGTCCCCGTCACGTCTACGTCCGCTTTGAATGCAGGTCTCAACTCGCCCTTCATGGCGGACTGCATGGCCTTGAGCAGCCCCGTGGACCCCATGACCATGACCTCATCCACTTCCTTCAGGGCTATCGCTCCTTCCGCCGCCACTATGCGCCCCTCCGCATAATCCTTGAGTATCGTGACCATGTCGGAACCGGCCACGGATGCATCCTGTGGTCGTTCCGCCGCGATCGCCTCCCCGGAGGCGGTGCACCAGACGATCTGATCCGCGCACGCTTCGAGCTCTTCCTTGTTGAACAAGGCATCGCGCGACGGGTAGGCGGCAAAAAACAGCACCCGGTTCCCCGCGGCCCGCCAAGCCCGCCCCAGGTCCAGCATGACCGCTCCACCCCAGGCCCCGGCGATCACCATCACCGTTCGGTCGCGTCCCACCGGGGCGGGTGCACCGGTCGGCCCCATCAGGACCAGTGGCGTCCCGGGACTGAGACGGGCGGCAATTTCAGGGTTCGCCCCCCAACGCAGCAACATCAGCCGCAGCTTGTCTCCCTCGACCCCGGCACCGGAAACCGTCGCCACCGGAACCTGCACCGTCGTGCCATCAACCCTGGGGCTCAGACTCTCGAACGACTGTAGGCGGAAAAACTGCCCGGGACGGAAATTCCGCGCCGCCATGGGGGCCCGCACCCACATCTCGATAACCGCCGGATGACTGTCATCCACGGAGACCACGCGCGCCCGGAAAAGATGGTCCATGCGCGCACGAAAGGCCGCGTAGGCAAGACGATCCGGGTCTGGCGCGCCCAGGGCCTCCATGCTGCGCAGCACCGTCGGATAACTGCGCTTCGATGATGCGATGGCTTTCACCACCGAGCCATGGAAGACCGGGTGCGTATCACCGAGAAAGGTGACCCGGTGGCGACCATCGCCATAACTGGTCAAGGGGCCAAACTCATTGGCTTTCACGTGCGCCGCCACCTGCACCGGTTGCAGGGCGTCCTGATGGTGCACATGGGGCCGGAAATGATTGCCATCAAGGATGAACGTGCCCGGGTGTTCCTCTTCATAGATGGTGTTTGGCGACGCCCCGGCGGCAACCATCACGGACCGGGCCGGCAAGGTCACCTTGCTGTACGTCTCCAGCCAACGGCCATCCGGCGAGCGGTTGCGACGACGGAACTCCATCGCTTCAACGTGCTTGAAACGGTCCAACAATGCCCTGCGCGGATCGACGGCTTCGGCGTAGTAAATACCCTCCTCCATGGCCTTGATCACCTCTTCGTGATTGCGCAGGTAGGCCGGGGATTCATTCAATGAACGCCGATAGGCGATGGTCACGCCGCCCCACTCACGAACCAGGCTGATGAAGTCCGGCGCCTCGCCGGTTGCCGCCGCCCGTGCACGCTCCTCCCGCACGGCGCGACCGTGGGCAAGGAACTCCTCGAGGATTTCCTTGCTCTCGGGATCGAGTGCAGCGAAAACAGGGTCTTCACCCCGCTCCGCCACGAGGGTCTCGTGACGCTCCAGGGTGCGCTCCACCTGCACGATGTAGTAGGCCTGGATCTCGGTGGCGGTATCGATGGCGGTCAGGCCACCACCGATCACGACGGCGGGCAACCGCACCTGAAGATTGGCGAGCGAGCCGCGCTTCGCGGCCCCCGTCAACTGCAGGGCCATCAGGAAGTCGTTGGCTTGGCGCATCCCCCGTGCCAGGGAATTACCCACGGGGATCACCTTGGGTTCACCCGCACCGGTGGCGATGCAGAGGTGATCGAACCCCAGTTCCCAGGCATCCTCAACCGTGACGGTGCCCCCCAGTCGCACGCCCCCGAAGACCTGGAAACCGGGCCGACGCAGAAGGGAAAGATAGATCAGGCGCAGGAAATTCTTATCCCAGCGCACTGTGATGCCGTACTCCGCGACACCACCGAAGCCGGCGAGAATGCGATCGTCCAGGGCCTCACGCAGTTGGTCGATGTCATGGATGGGACCACGTATGAGCTCCTCAGGCAGGGGCTCGATCTTCAGTCCATCGATGCCCACCACGGCGCAACCTTCGAGCGTGAGGTAGTGGGCCATGGTGAATCCGGCGGGCCCCATGCCCGCGACCAATACCTTGCGCCCATTGAAGGACCGCATCACCCAGCCTTCGGAACGCAACGGGTTCCAGCGGGTGAGCAGGTCATAGATCTCCACCCCCCAGGGCAGGTCCAAGACATCGGTGAGGATGCGGGTCTCAGCTTGTGGAATGTCCACCGGATCCTGCTTCTGATAGACGCAGGCCTTCATACAGTCATTGCAGATCCGGTGGCCGGTGGCGGGCACCATGGGATTGTCCGCCATGGCCATGGC
>JBMYTY010000257.1:0-3444 GCA_049604855.1 Gammaproteobacteria bacterium
ATCACAGAACAGCCCTGTGAGGCACTCGCCAACCACTCCCGCCACGAAGTAACAGTAGGCATCAAGCCGGGGCAGGTCCGCCAGGCCATGCACCGAGGCGTCCCGTTGAAAACGCGCCATACCCCTGGACATGATGCGCACGCATCGTGCCAGTTCCGCGCGTTGCGCATCCGAGAATCCGTGCGTGATCGCGAGGACACGCGGGGTTTCGCGGATCAGCTCATGCTCCATGGGCAATGTGCTATCAGACAACAACGGTTCCAGTGTGCGTGCGAACTCCTCCGCACTGCCTTCGCCCATGGTGATTTCGACCAACCACTCGGAGAAACGACTCGTTTGGGACGGATCAAGAGCGGGATCGTCTTCAACCGTGTCCGCGATCCGGCACAGCAGGTAGGCGTTGGCCACGACCCGGTGTAGTCGCCCGGGCAGCTGGGGAATGGTGAGTGCGAACGTCCGGGAGACACCCTGCAGCATCAAATCCTGGAACTGATCGTCATCCATTGCCTGTTCGATGGGGTGGGAGTGGGGAATGCTCGGCACCGATAACGGCCGCGATGGAGGTGCGCTTGCCTCGTGGCCGGAAGCCTCGGCGAGCACGCACGGAGAAGTTGGCGCGTAAGTATATTATGGCGACCACGGTTAATCGCCCCCGCCCGGGGCAAATGCAGACCAATCAATCCCATGACCGACCCTGACGACATCAACGGCCCGGAAAACCCGGATACGGATAACCCGGACACGGGTAACGAAGAGAAGAGCAAATCCCAGGTCAAACGTGAGATGCATGCCCTCACCGAGATGGGGCGCACCCTGGTGGAACTCAATGCCAGCGCCCTCGCGCGCATCGATCTTCCAGACGATGTCCGCCGCGCCGTGGATGACGCCCGCTCGATGGCCAGTCACGGTGCGCGCAAACGCCAGATCAAGTACCTGGGGAAACTGATGCGCTCGGTGGACACGGCAGCGATCAATCAGAGCCTCGACGCTCTGCTCCACGAGGGACGTGAAGCGGCCGCCACCGAAAAGCGGATCACCCAGCTGCGTGACCGCCTGATCGAGGAAGGCGACGCGGCATTGGGCGCGGTGTTCGAACGCTACCCCGAGGGTGATCGACAGCAGTTGCGCCAACTCGTCCGCGGCGCACGCAACGAGCAATCCAAAAACCGTCCCCCCTCCTCAGGCAGGGCCCTCTTGCGCCTGCTCCGCCAATGGGAGGCCGACCTTTGATCCAACGCCGTCAGGAACAAGGCCCCGTCCCGGACTGATCCAGGGCACACCGAAATCGCCGGTGCTCCGCGCAGGGGAAATTACGCCGGGCGCCCCGACTCAACTCCAGGTCGATATCCGCCACCTCCACCCCGCCGCCCGGGCGTTCCTTGTCGACCATGACGCGGCCCCACGGGTCGATCACCATGCTGTGCCCGTAGGTCTCACGTCCGTTGACGTGGTATCCCCCCTGACCGGCGGCGGCCACGTAGAACAGGTTTTCTATGGCCCGCGCACGCAACAGCACCTCCCAATGCGCCTTACCGGTGTTCGCCGTGAATGCCGACGGCACGAGGACCAGCTCGGCCCCCTGATCCAACAGGGCGCGAAACAATTCCGGAAACCTCAGGTCGTAGCAGATCGCAAGGCCAAGACGGCCCATCGGACTATCGATGACCAGCACCTTTTCCCCCGGTTCGAAGGTCTCCGACTCCGCGTAGCGCTCCTGCGTTTCCGGTACCACCACATCAAACAGGTGGATCTTGTCGTAGCGCCCGACCTGCTGACCAGAGTCATCGAAGATCAGGCTGGCGGCCCGAACACGGTTTGGGGTTTCACCACGCAAAGGGATGGTGCCGCCCACGATCCACAGCCCGTGTCGACGCGCCGCATCCGCCAGAAAGTCCTGAATGGGCCCCACACCGGGCGACTCCGCGACATCGAGCGTATCGGGCTCCGCCTTACCCATATGGGCAAAATTCTCCGGCAACACGGCCAGTGACGCCCCCTTGGAAGCCGCCTCCGCGAGGAGCCGCCCCGCCTCGAGGAGGTTGGCCTGCACCTGTGACCCCGAGGCCATCTGAACCACTGCAATCTTGCTCACGGCCAAGACACCGAAGAAGAACCGATCAACCGATGATACCCCGGTTCACGATGCCCCCAGTCCATGCGCTGACTTCATACACCGCACGAAACCTCAGAACCCCGCGTGCACCTCGATGGCCAGGCCATCACCCGACGGACCACCGGGCACCAGATCGATGTGCTCCGAGGCGACGCCGAGCGATGTGAGCCAATCGCGTAGCTCGCGCGCCCACAAAGTGCCCTGATCACCCCCGGGGTAGCGAATCGCCATGCGCCCACCGGAGGTATCCATCCAACGCTGGACGGCGGCCTGAATCACCCGGTTCCCGCTCACGCCCAAGGCACTGCGCGGGCGTAACCAATCCGTGGCGGGAATAACAAAGACGGATTCACCGCCCCCCATCACCCGTGTAGCGGCATCCGCCTGACCGGAAACCGAAGCGGGCGACTGCGCACCGACCGGAGCTGACACCACCCCCAAGATAAGGAGAATGGACAGGGCTGCGCTTGCGGACCGGAATGCGCCAGAGGACGTCGCCCCCGACATCCATACCCGCGGTAGATCAATCATTGGCGGCATCCAGAAAGGTCTCATGTCCGGAAAGGCTATCCTCAGCGGGCTCGGGAGTCGGGGCTTCCGGTTTTTCATAGGGTTCAATCACCGGCTCTTTCCAGGGTCCGGTAATCCGGTACTGGCGTTTGGCCAATTGATTGAGGTCTTTTTCCAGCAGTTTCTGCGCGAGCAATACGACGGCCCCCACGCCTGTTCCGCCCACCAGTACGCCCGCGATAGGCAACGTGGAACTCACGCCGGGAATCACATCCATGACCTGATCATAGGTCTGATTGCGCAGGTCCATGTCGCCCCGGATATCCACCTGTGCCGCGGGCCCGTCCACGCTCAGATTATCCGTATGCGCCACACCGCTGACGATGCGGACATCGCCCTTGATACTGTTGAACGCGAAGCCCTTCTCGGTCAGATCCGTGAAATCACCTCGCACCCGGCGGGTCAGGCCCGGCAGGCTGATCAGGCCCAGGATGCGCCCGGCCCCAGGGTCCACATCAATCATGCGCCCCTCCTTGACCGCCAGGCTCATATCGCCGTTCATCTTGTCAAAACTGAAATCCATCGGTGGAGCGTTCCATTCCGCTTCCAGGTGCAGATCCGCCGACTGCGCCTCCAAACCACCATCGATATCCAACCGTTGCAAGGTCCCCACCAAGCTCCGTGACACCACGTCCACGTCGAACTCAGAGCGGTGTGATGTCCCATCGAAGACCCAACTTCCCCAGGCCCGTATGTCCGTGTCATCCGACTGAATGTCCAGTAGGCGAACCTGCAGGCCATCTTCAGTGGGTACGGCGTCC
>JBMYTY010000258.1:0-3432 GCA_049604855.1 Gammaproteobacteria bacterium
TACGGGAGGGTGTTCCCGCCGGTTGGTCGTGCCGTCCGGTCATTTGTTCGAACGGGTGTGTCCGATAGTGTTCAGGGCGCTCATTGGTTCAGGCCCGCGCGGCGGCCAATCTGTCCGCGCGAATCATGTCGGCACCCTTGGTGGCGATCATGACGGTGGGCGAACTGGTGTTGCCTGAGGTAATGGTTGGCATGATGGAGGCATCAATAACTCTTATACCGGTCAAGCCTACGACGCGCAGGCGACTGTCCACAACAGCGTCGGCCTCGTCCGCCCGGCCCATGCGGCAGGTGCCCACCGGGTGGAAGATGGTGGTGCCGACGTTGCCGGCGGCGACGGCCAGTTCTTCGTCGCTGTCGTACTGGGTTCCCGGCAGGTGTTCTTCCGGTTTGTATGGCGCCAGGGCGGGCTGTTGGGCGATCTTGCGCGTCAGGCGCAGGCCCTTGGCGGCCTTGAGGCGGTCCGCCGGATCGGTCAGGTAGTTCGGTGCGATGCGGGGTGCGGAATGAGGGTCGCGATCGGTGATCATGACCTCGCCGCGCGATTTCGGGCGCAGGTCGCAGACGCTGGCGGTGAACGCCGGGAAGTCGTGCAGCGGGTCGCCGAACTTGTCCAGGGACAGCGGTTGCACGTGGTATTCGATATCCGGTGTCTCCTGGGTCTCGTCGGAGTAGGCGAACATTCCCAGCTGGCTGGGCGCCATGGTCAGCGGACCACGTCGGAACAGGGCGAACTCCAGCCCCATCATGGCCTTGCCCCAGAGGCTGTTGCCGGTCTGATTGAGGGTCTTGATGCCCTGCACCTTGAACACACTGCGCAATTGCAGGTGGTCCTGCAGGTTGCGGCCGACACCGGGAAGGGCGTGCGCTACCGGGATGCCGAGCTGGGCCAGGTGTTCCGGGGCGCCGACGCCCGAGCGCTGCAACACGCCGGGGGAGCCGATCGAGCCGCCGGCCAGGATGGTCTCGATGCGGGCATGGGCGACACAGCGTTCGTTGCCGCGCAACACCTCGACCCCTTTCACCTGTTTGCCGTCCATCACCAGCTTGTCGGTCAGCGCTCCGGTGACGATGGTCAGATTCGGGCGCGAACGTACCGGGTCCAGGAAGCCGCGCGCCGCGCTCCAGCGCAGGCCCTTCTTCTGGTTGACCTCGAATTTGCTGACGCCGAAGTTGTCGCCGCCGTTGAAGTCGTCACTGACGGGGATCCCCGCCTGGGTCGCGGCCTCGGCGAAGCGGTCCAGGATGTCCCAGGACAGACGCTGTTGTTCGACACGCCATTGCCCCCCGGCGCCGTGGTTCTTGTTGGCGCCGCGCCAGCTGTCCTCGATCTCCTTGAACAGCGGGAAGACCTCGTCCCAGCGCCAGCTTTCATCGCCGGCCATTTCCGCCCATTCGTTGTAGTCGCGCACCTGGCCACGCAGATAGAGCATGGCGTTGATCAGCGTGCTGCCCCCGAGTCCCTTGCCCCGTGCGTAGATGATGGAACGGCCGTTCAGCCCCGGCTCCTCCACCGTCTTGTAGCACCAGTCGGTGCGTGGGTTGTTGATGCAATAGAGGTAGCCGACGGGGATCCTGGTCCAGATCCAGCGCTCGTCGTTGCCGGCCTCCAGCAGCAGGACCGACACGTCCGGATCCGCGGACAGGCGATTGGCCAACACGCAACCGGCGGCGCCGGCACCGGCAATGACGTAGTCGAACGTGCCCAAGTCTTTCACCGGAATCTCCCGAAAAGGTTTGCTGCGATCCCGAGGTCCGGGTGGGGCCGGGGAAGCCCTGGGCCCAGGTGGACATCGGCATCAGTGAATTAAGAAATGCTCATATTTGTTGGGCGGCATTCGCCCAGAGCTCTTGAGGAGCGCATTGAAAACACCCGCTTAGGCGCGGTCCAATGACTTATGCTTGAAACAGTTATTAGTGATGGTTATATCGCATGGAATACTCAAGCCTGCGCACATTCGTCACCGTGGCCCGTGAGGGCAATCTTTCCCGCGCGGCGGAACGGTTGTTCCTGAGCCAGCCGGCCCTGAGCCTGCAGATGAAAAAGCTGCAGGAGGAGCTGGGCCTGCGCTTGTTCGAACGCAGCGCCCACGGCATGCGCCTGACCGACGCCGGTCAGAGCCTGCTGCCCGCGGCGGAGCGGGCATTGAATGCCGCCGGGGAGTTCATGGCCGCCGCCGCCGGACTTGAGAAGGGCGTCACCGGTCGGCTCCGGCTGGGCACCATCATCGACCCCGAATTCCTGCGCCTCGGTCGCTTTCTCGGCATCCTCGCGGAGCGACACCCGGGTCTCGCCTTCGAGCTGAAACACGGCATGTCTGGCACCGTGGCCCGGCTGGTGGAAGACGGCCAACTCGACGTCGCCTACACGCTGGGTCAACCGGACGTGCCTGACCTGCGCGAACACCTGCACGCGGTCTGCCTGACCAACTTTCACTACCACGTGGTGGGGCCGCCGGGCTGGGGGCACCGACTCAAGGGCAAGGGCTGGCGTGAGTTGGCGGCCCTGCCCTGGATCGGGACACCGCCCGATTCCGTGCACAACAAGCTGCTGTCGCGCATCTTCGCCGCCGAAGGCGTGGAGCAGAACGCCGTCGCCCTGGTGGACCTGGAACCGTCCATGCTCGACCTGGTGCAATCGGGTGTCGGCCTCACCCTGGTCCGCCACAGCCTCGCCCTGGAAGCAGCCCACACCCATGGCGTGGTGATCGCCGATGCGGTCTCCATCAACACGGGCTTGTGTTTCGTATGCCGCCCTGAAAGGCTGAATGAACCCCCGATCAAGGCCGCGATGGAGGCCATCGAGGAGGTTTGGGGGCACTAGGGAAGCTCTGAACGAATCGTGACACGGCGCCTTGGCCCGTCTAAACGAGCAAAGCCCCATCTCGGATCAAGCGCTTTCGCGACATTAAGAGCTCCGTTATCGCGGCATGTTCACATTTGAGTTAACCTCGCCCCATGCGGAACGTGGTCTTTTACCGAATGGAATCGGGTCGGTGCCCGGTCGAGGAATTTCTCGATACCCTGGCGGCGAAACAAGCCCAGAAAGTTGCGTGGGTACTGCAATTGGTCGAGGAAATGGAAGCCGTCCCAGTCCAATACTTCAAAAAGTTGGTCGGCACGGACGGAATCTGGGAGGTGCGCGTTCAGCTTGGAGGCAACATCTTCAGGTTGCTTGGCTTTCTTGACGGGGCGGACTTGGTGGTACTCGACCATGCCTTCCAGAAGAAGACTCAAGAGACACCTCGGCGTGAGATCCGAATCGCCGAGGATCGCAAACGGGATTACCTCAACAGGAAAGATCCATGACCGACCTTAAGACCTATATCTCGAAACGCCGTCAGGCTGATCCCTCCTTCAATGAGGGCTTCGACGAAGGTTATAAAGCCTTCAAGATTGGCGCGTTGTTGAGGCAGGCGCGGTTGGAATCGGG
>JBMYTY010000259.1:0-3429 GCA_049604855.1 Gammaproteobacteria bacterium
CGCGATGACCACAGCCCACACGCTGATACCATCCCGGTCCACGCTATCGCGCCGCCGTTACGGCGTATTTTCCAGCCAGTTCTCCCCCGCGAAGACCGCTCCCGCCAACGCCCGACCCATTGATGAGCATCGCCAGCACCCAAGCCGCCAGGCATCCGATCGTTCAGGCCAAGGGGCTGCGAAAACGCTATGGCGACTTCACCGCCGTGGACGGCATCGATTTCAAAATCCTGCCAGGTCGGTGTTTCGGGTTCCTGGGACCCAACGGCGCGGGGAAAACCACCACCCTGAAGCTCATTCTCGGCGGGCTGAGCCTCAGTGAGGGTTCGCTCAAGGTGTTCGGTCACGACGTGGGCCATGAGACCACGCGGATACGCGCCCGTACCGGCGTCGTGCCGCAGATCGACAACCTGGACCCGGACTTCACCGTGTGGGAGAACCTGGAGGTATACGGCTCATTCTTCGGACTCACGCGCCAACAAGCGCGTGAGCGCATCCCCGGCCTGTTGAAGCTGGTGGAGCTTGAGTCCCGTGCCGATCAACGCATCAACCAGCTCTCCGGGGGCATGCAGCGCCGCCTGACCCTGGCGCGGGCACTCATCAACGATCCGGAGCTGGTGATCCTGGACGAGCCCACCACCGGGCTCGACCCCCAGGTGCGCCACCTCATGTGGCAGCGCCTGCGCCAGCTGGTCCGGGACGGACGCACACTCATTCTCACCAGCCATTACATGGAAGAGGCCGAGCGGCTATGCGACCACATCGTGATCATCGACCACGGCCGGGTTCTGGACCAGGGCTCCCCGAGCGAGTTGATACGCCGAAACGTGGAACGCGAAGTCATCGAGCTGCGCTCGGGCCGCTGCGAGGGCCTGGAATCCATGTGCGCATTGCCGGGCGTGCGCACCGAGACCATCGGCGAGTCGATCCTGCTGTACAGCGACGAGGCGCGAGCGCTGCTCAATCAGCTCGAAGGACAAAATGAGGTGAGCTATCTGCACCGCCCCGCCGACCTGGAGGATGTGTTCCTGCGCCTCACCGGCCGGGAGTTGCGCGAATGATCGACTACCGGCTTCCGGCCCTGCGGCCTCGGGCCCTGGCCATGTTCCGCCGCAATCTGCGCGTATGGCGCAAGCTCATCGGGCCCGCGATCCTGATGAATTTCGGCGAGCCCATGATCTACCTGTTCGGCTTGGGCCTGGGCCTGGGCTTCTTCATCAACCAGATCTCGGGCATGAGCTACCTGGCGTTCCTGGCCACGGGGATCATGGCCTCATCGACCATGAACAGCGCCTCCTTCGAGGGTATGTACTCGGTGTACACACGGATGGACCCGCAACGCACCTACGACGCGCTGCTCGCCACCCCACTGGACATTGATGACCTGATCGCCGGGGAAATGCTCTGGTGCGGCTTCAAGGCCATGCTCAGCGGCACGGCCATCCTGCTGGTGGCCTCGGTGCTGGGCGCGGTCGGTGACTGGAACGCGGCGCTCACCATCCCGGTATTCTTTCTCGCCGGGCTGTGCTTTGCCGGACCCGCCATCGTCATGAGCACGCTCGCACCGGGCTACGACTTCTTCCAGTACTACTTCACCTTGGTGATCACACCCATGCTCATGCTCAGCGGGGTGTTCTTCCCCATGAGCGCACTGCCGGATGTCGTTCAGGCCATCGTCTACGCCCTGCCCCTTCCGCATGTGGTCGAGCTGATCCGTCCGCTCGCCACGGGCGCCTGGCCCGACAATGCGCTGCTCAACATCGTGGTGATCGGCCTGTACAGCGTGGCGGGCTTCCATGCCGCGGTGGTGTTCGCCCGTCGTCGCTTCGTCGCATGAGCGCGGCAAATGCAGATTCCCGCGTCCTGACGTGGGCCGCTTGTGACCGGCCCGCCCTGCGCGCCGTGCTGGCGCGCTACGGCCTCGAGATCCATGACAGCGAGACCGGCAAGGCCATCCCGGGCAGCTTCTGGGGCGACGAGGAGGCGGGACTGATCGGAAACATTCTCCACGCCCGCCCCGACACCCCGGTGCATTCCATCCTGCACGAGGGCTGCCACTACATCTGCATGGATGGACAACGCCGCGAAGGGCTGCACACCGACGCCGGCGGGGGATACGACGAGGAAAACGGCGTCTGCTACCTGCAGATCCTGCTCGCCCGACACCTGCCCGACATGGGACGGGCACGCATGTTCGCCGATATGGATGCCTGGGGTTATTCATTCCGCCTGGGTTCGGCCCGTGCCTGGTTCGAACAGGACGCCGAAGACGCGCGCCAGTGGCTGATCGACGCGGGCGTCCTCCTGGAGAACGACGAACTCAGCTGGCGCGTACGCCCGTGACCGGACGGTGGCGGAACCTTGGCTGAGCTGGCTGCCTGGCAATATGTCGCCATCGGCCTGATCTTTGTCTGGGGCGGTTTCGTACGCTCGGGCCTCGGCTTCGGCGGCGCGGCCCTGACCATGC
Source organism: Gammaproteobacteria bacterium (assembly GCA_049604855.1). Taxonomy (GTDB): domain Bacteria; phylum Pseudomonadota; class Gammaproteobacteria; order JACKNK01; family JACKNK01; genus JBMYTL01. Next base: position 2,468 of record JBMYTY010000259.1, read on the forward strand.
CCCTGCTCATGCTGATCCTCGACAGCCCGGTGGTGATCCTGCCCATCATCGCGGTGCACCTGCTGTTCTTCGGCGCCCTTACCCTGGGCGGCAACCTGCACGCCATCGACTGGCCCTACCTGCGCCGCTCCCTGCTCACCATGATGCCCGGCAAGCTCATCGGCGTGTTCGGCCTGCTGACCATGCCTGGGGACTGGCTGATCCTCATCATCTACGCCGTCACCGCCGTGTATGCCTTCATGTATGTGTTCGGCTGGAAGTTTCACAGCCACTCCCGGGCTGCTGACGCGGCCCTGCTCAACGTCGGTGGCTACATCAGCGGCACCTCGCTCACGGGCGCGCCGCTGATCATCACCGTCTATGCCCGCAACGTCGCCCGCGAGAACCTGCGCGCCACCCTGTTCGTACTCTGGATCGTCCTGGTGCTGATCAAGCTTGGCGCCTTCGTCGCCACCGGTACCGACCTGCAACTGATTCACCACCTCTGGCTGCTGCCCTGCGCGGCGGTCGGCCACGTACTCGGACTGCGCCTGCACCAACGCATCCTGGAACTGGGCGAGGAAGGGTTCATGCGCTGGATCGGCGGCGCCCTGTTGTTGATCACCGTATTGGGTGTCATAAACACCCTCAGCCAATGACACCGGAATCCCGTCCATGATTGACGCCGTCGAAAAGCACTTCCAGAACCGGGGCGAGGCTCCGGAGTTCCTCATGGAAATGCGCTGGATCGCCCGCCACCTGCCTGCCAACGCCGAGGCGGTCCTGGACATGGGTTGCGGCAATGGCTCGCTGTTCCCTCTGCTGGGCGCCGAGCGGACCGTGGGCCTGGATTACCTGCCCGAAGGTCTGGACGTCACCCGTGAGCGCTTCCCCAACACCCCGTTGATCTGCGCCGACGCATCGAAGATGCCCCTGCCCGACGCCCATTTCGACGCCGTGGTCTCCCAGCACGTCATCGAACA
>JBMYTY010000260.1:0-3424 GCA_049604855.1 Gammaproteobacteria bacterium
GAGGAAATTCCTCGATGGCGGCGAGGATCAGGTGACGCAGGAAAGGAGCACCGGCGTAACTGCGGGCGCCCGCGGAGGCCTGGACGATGACCGGGGAATCGGTCTGGTCAGCGGCCTCCATGATGGCGCGCATCTGTTCCAGGTTGTTCACATTGAAAGCCGGCACGCCGTAGCCGTATTCGGCGGCATGGTCCAGCATCTGTCGCAGAGAGATCAGAGCCATTTCGGTCCCCTCATTAAGCTGTCGTTGAAAAGTTTCGCTGTGGGCGCCGAACCCGGGCGATAAACCCGGGCCGATGCCCTGATCTGCGTTCAGGCCCTTACGGCCCGATTTTCGGTTCGCCCACCGGCTGGCGGACGGGGAGCCGGATGGTAACGCAGGGCACCGATCCGCCTCGAATTACCCCAGGGAATGCACTTGCTTGGCGCGCTCCCCGGGCGGGTATCAGGAATCGGTGCGGATGTCCTCGTCAGGCTCGGGCAGGTTTCCGACCTTGACGATCTTCATGGCATTGGTACCCCCCTGGGCCCCCATGAGATCGCCCTTGGTGATAATCACCAGATCACCGTCGCGCACCGCATTGCGGCGCACCAGATCATCGATGGCCTCTTTGTTCGCGGCCGCGTGGTTGCTGGTGCTGACATCGAAGCTCACCGGATGCACACCGCGATACATGGTGACCTTGCGGCGGGTGCGCACGTGGGGTGTGAGCGCATAGACGGGAATCGATGAAAGCGCGCGCGACATCCAAAGCGCCGTGGCGCCGGATTCGGTGAGCGCGGCGATCGCTTTCACACCCAGCTTCTGGGCCGTGATGATCGATGCCTTGGCAATGGCCTCGTCCATGCGCTGGTAGGACTCGGATGCGAGTGCATGCTTGAGCGCATCCTTGGTGTGAGGCTCGGCACCGCGACATACGCGATCCATGGCCGCGACGGTCTTGGCCGGATACTTGCCCACGGCGGTCTCGGCCGAGAGCATCACCGCATCGGTGCCATCCATGACCGCGTTCGCCACGTCCAGCACCTCCGCCCGGGTGGGGATGGGACTGTCCACCATGGACTGCATCATCTGCGTGGCGGTGATGATGACCTTGTCGGCCATACGGGCCTTCTTGGCGATCATCTTCTGGACACCGGGCAATTCCTCGTCGCCGATTTCCACGCCCAGGTCGCCGCGGGCGATCATGATGACATCCGAGGCCTCGATGATTTCATCGATGCAGGTCACCGCTTCCGCGCGCTCAACCTTGGCGACGATGCCGCCATGGCCACCCGCATCGCGGAGCAACTGACGCGCCAGATTGATATCGGCGGCGCTCTTCGGGAAGGAGACCGCGAGGTAATCGACCTCGATCTTCGCGGCGACGCGGACATCTTCCATGTCCTTGGCCGTCAGCGCGCCCGCGGACAAACCACCGCCGGCGCGATTGATGCCTTTGTTGTTGGACAGCGTGCCGCCCACCTTGACCTTGCAGTGAATCTCGGTCGGCGTGACCTTTTCGACCCAGAAGACCAGCTGGCCATCATCGAGCAGCAAGGTGTCGCCCCGGGAAACATCATTGACCAGGCTCTTGTAGGTCAGCCCCACACGCTCCTGGTTGCCACCGACCGGGTCCCATTCGATATCGAGAATGAAGGTATCGCCTTCGGCCAACTCGATCTTGCCATCGGCGAAGCGATCGATGCGGATCTTGGGCCCCTGAAGGTCACCCATGACGCCGACCTGGCGACCATGCGCCCGCGCTCGATTGCGCACGGTCTCGGCGCGGCGGATGTGCTCCTCCGCGGTTCCGTGGGAGAAGTTGATTCGAACGACGTCAACGCCCGCGGCGATGACTTCATCCAGGACCTTGGGGTCGTCCGTGGCGGGCCCAAGGGTGGCAACGATCTTCGTGCCTCTGATCATGTGTTATCTCTGCCTTGCTTGCTTGCGTCGGTAACGGCCCCGCCGATACCGATCGAGGGCATAAACCCCCTGAAAATGACTCCCGAAACATCAGATTCCGGAGTCCCGGATCCCACACCGTTAGCGGCGCTGGAATCCGATGACCCTAGCGAATCGATGTGAAACACCGATGTCGCCAGGATCGGGGCGCGGCTTACTTCGCCGCCTCTTCCAGCATGGCCACGGCGGGCAGGGTCTTGCCTTCGAGATATTCCAGGAAGGCGCCGCCGGCGGTGGAGATGTAGGACACCTTGTCGTAGATGTCGTACTTCTGGATGGCGGCGATGGTGTCGCCACCACCGGCCAGGGAGAAGCACTCGGACTCGGCGATGGCCATGGAGACGGTCTTGGTACCGGCGCCGAACTGGTCGAACTCGAACACGCCCACGGGGCCGTTCCAGACCACGGTGCCGGCCTTGGCGATGATGTCGGCCAACTCCTTCGCGGAATCAGGGCCGATATCGAAGATCATATCGTCGTCGGAAACGTCACCAGCGGCCTTCAGGGTGGCCTCGGCGGTCTCGGAGAACTCCTTGCCGCAGACCACGTCGGTGGCGATCGGGATGTTCGCGCCGCGGGCCTTCATTTTCTCGACCAGGGCCTTGGCGGTATCGACCAGATCGTCCTCGCAGAGGGACTTTCCGACGTTGTTGCCCATGGCCTTGAGGAAGGTGTTCGCAATGCCACCACCAACCACCAACTGGTCGACCTTCTCGGACAGGGCCTCAAGCACGGTCAGCTTGGTGGAGACCTTGGATCCGCCGACGATGGCGACCATGGGACGGGCGGGCTCAGCCAGGGCCTTGGCCAGGCTGTCCAGCTCCTCGGAAAGCAGCAGACCGGCGCAGGCCACGGGGGCGAACTTGCCCGCGCCGTGGGTGGAGGCCTGGGCGCGGTGCGCGGTGCCGAAGGCGTCCATCACGAAGATGTCGCAGAGGGCGGCGTATTTCTTGGCCAGGTCTTCGTTGTCCTTTTTCTCACCGGCGTTGAAACGCACATTTTCGAACAGGACCACCTCGCCCTCGGCGATATCGAAACCGCCATCCAGGTATTCAGCGATCAGGCGGACCTCTTTGCCCATCTTGTCGCTCATGTCGGCGGCAATCGGGGCCATGGAGTTCTCACTGTCCACCTCGCCCTCGGTGGGACGACCACGGTGGGACATGACCATCACCTTGGCGCCAGCGGCGGCGCAGTGCTCGATGGTGGGCATGGAGGCGGTGATGCGGGCGTCGGAGGTGACCTTGCCGTCTTTGACGGGGACGTTCAGGTCGGCGCGGATCAGTACGCGCTTGCCGGCGAGATCGAGATCAGTCAGCTTGATGAAGGCCATGGAGAGGACTCCTCATTCGAAGGTTGGATTGTTTTGGAAAGCGATTTGGCAAACCCGGCGCACCGGGTTTGGCGAATCGCTCTTGCCCTGAAAGCCGGTTCTCACCGACCTTCAGGAGCGAGAGATTTTTTCCGAGAGCAAGG
>JBMYTY010000261.1:0-3422 GCA_049604855.1 Gammaproteobacteria bacterium
GGGGTATCAGCTCCGCGCTGGTCATCCGCACCACCATGGATATCCCCGTCTATCGCATGTGGAACGGGCCGGACAAGGTCAATGCCCGAGGCCAGACCAACCGCCTGGGCCAGTGGTGGGCCTACGACGCACCCGACGGCACCCGGGCCGAATACCGCTCGCGTTACGACATCTGCCTGTCCTGGAACGACCTGACCTGGATGGCCAGCTGCACCCTGAAAGCGGGCAGCGTGGTGGCCATTGGGCCGGGGCAATCAGTTTCCGCGGCCACCTGTGGCGATGAATCAGGCCAGGAGTCCTACCCGGCCAACCCCGGTTACTGGCAGACCTGGATCGCCAAGGCCTGGTCCCGCCCGGACACCCTGGACTGCCCTCCGGCAAGCCAGGACTACCCGGCCAACCCGGACAACATCGCCCACCCCGTTCAACATTGATCCACCACCCAGACCATGTGGGGCGTGCCGAGACGGGACGTCCCGCCGCTGAGCTGCCCCCCTTGCGCGCACGCCCCCTTGCCATTGTCTCCATGCCCTCCCCACCAGGCCGCCAGAGCACTGGAGCCCTCGTGCGGGTGTGGGTGAATGAACAATATCCACCGCCAAGTTGATAATCATCATGGCATCACACCGGATCGTGGGCCGAAGGTGGGCGTTGGCCTGTTGGCGGCGGCCACGGCCACTGCTCTGATGTACGATCCGAGCGCGGTCTCTACGGAGTTGATCTCCCCATTGCCGGAACCGGCGTAACCTTCCTCTCGCGGGCGGGGAGCCTGGAATCAACGTTCGCCAAACCAGTCAAGCCGATGCAAACCGTCTCGCTCGATGGCGGGATGGCGCCCCGTGATCAGCACGATATGGACAGCGACGACGACCCGGACGTCAAGGTCGTTTCCGTCGGGAGATTCACGAACGCCCGCCTCACCTCAGAGGGGGCGTGACCGGCTGTTCCCCTGACCGACAACACGCTCAGCGGCCGCACCCATGCCCCCCCGGGAACGCACTCCCCGGGGGAAACACTCCCGAGACAATTTCAAGGGGATTACCTTGCTGCGTCTGTTTGCCTTGCTCCCCTTCATGCGTTGGCTGCCCAAGGTCACCGCGACCACCGTGCGCGCCGATGCCATGGCCGGCCTCACCGGGGCCGTCGTGGTTCTGCCCCAGGGCGTGGCCTTCGCCACCATCGCGGGCATGCCCCCGGAGTATGGCCTGTACGCGGGCATGATCCCGGCCATCATCGCCGCCTTTTTCGGCTCGTCGAGACACCTGGTATCCGGCCCCACCACGGCGGCCTCCATCGTGCTGTTCTCGTCACTGTCGGTATACGCCACGCCGGGCAGCATGGACTACGTGACCCTGGCCCTGACCCTGACCTTCATGGTCGGCATCCTGGAACTGGCCCTGGGCCTGGCGCGCATGGGGGCGCTGGTCAATTTCATCTCGCACTCGGTGATCGTCGGTTTCACCGCCGGGGCGGCCATCCTCATCGCCGCCAAGCAGCTCAAGCACTTCTTCGGCATCGAGATGCCCTCGGGTGGGCACCTGCATGACATCCTCATGGCCTTTGTCCAGCAGCTCGGAGACATCAATCCCTACGTGACGGCGGTGGCCCTGGGCACACTTTTCTCCGGCATCCTGGTTCGGAAATTCATGCCCCGGGCGCCCTACCTGATCGTCTCCATGGTGTTCGGCAGCCTGCTGGCCGTGGCCCTCAACGCCCTGATCGGCGAAGAGGTAACCCGGATCCCCCAGGTGGGCGCACTGCCTTCCACCCTGCCGCCACTGTCCGCGCCGGATTTCTCCCTGGACACCATTCGCGACCTGGCGGGTACCGCCATCGCGGTCACCTTGTTCGCCCTCACCGAGGCGGTTTCCATCGGCCGCTCCCTGGCCGCGCGCGGCGGTTACCGTATCAACGGCAACCAGGAATTCATCGGTCAGGGCCTGTCCAACATCGCCGGCAGTTTCTTCTCCGGCTACGTGGCCACCGGCTCCTTCAACCGCTCGGGCCTGAACTACGAGGCCGGCGCCAAGTCCCCTCTGGCCGCCGCATTCGCCGGTCTGCTGCTCATGATCATCGTGCTGCTGGTCGCGCCACTGGCCGCCTATCTGCCCAAGGCGGCCATGGCCGGGGTCCTGTTCATCGTGGCCTGGGGCCTGATCGATGTGGCCCAGATCAAGCACATCCTCACCGCCAACCGTCGTGAGTCGTCCATCCTCCTGGTCACGGCGCTGAGCGCGGTATTCCTGGAGCTGGAACTGGCGATCTTCGCCGGTGTACTGCTGTCCCTGCTGCTGTATCTGCAGAAGGCCTCCAAGCCCACCATCAGGCGCCGCACCCCGGACCCGCGCACCCGCAAGCGGTCCTTCGTCACCGACCCGGCCCTGCCGGAGTGCCCCCAGGTACGTTTCGCGCGTATCGACGGCCCGGTGTTCTTCGGCTCGGTGAACCATGTTCAGGACACCTTCGACCTGTTCCGCACGCGCAACCCGGAACAGAAGCACCTGGCCATCATGGCCGGGGGGATCAACTTCGTGGACCTGCAAGGCGGCGAGGCGCTGGCCGAGGAGGCCAAACGCCGTCGCGAGATGGGCGGGGACTTTTATCTCATCAACGTCAAGCAGGGACTTTGGGATGACCTCAATGCCTGCCACTGCCTTGACGATCAATCCGAACGGCGCGTGTTTCAATCCAAGGGCGCCGCGGTGCAGGCCATCTATCACCGCCTGGACAAGTCGATCTGCGCCACCTGCGATGCGCGCATCTTCAAGGAGTGTGGACCCAAGCCGTCGTGATCATCCGCGGCCCGTCGGCCTCACCGGTCAGGAATACTGGATCAGCTCGATGGAGTAGCCGTCCGGGTCCTTCACGAAGGCCATGTTCTTGCGCCCGTCCGGGGTCTTGCCCGGGCCCCAACTGAATTCTCCGCCGTAGTCACGCAGGCGCCCGGCCAGGGCGTCCATGTCGTCCACCTCCAGGGCGATATGGCCGTAGCCCGAGCCGAGCTCGTAACCCTCCACACCGTAGTTGTAGGTCAACTCCAACATGGGCCCACCGCGTTCATTGGCATCGGCGTCGGCGGGCAGGCCCATGAAGACGTTGGTGAACTTGTCCTTGGGGTAGTCCCCCCGGCGCAGCTCCACGAAACCGAACACGTGGTTGTAGAACCCGATGGAGCGGTCCAGGTCACCGACCCGGATCATGGTGTGCAGATAGCGCATGGCGAAGCCTTTGTGATCGCGAGGGCGGCAGTATCCCGGTGCCGACGCGCCCGATAAAGAGGCTTATCTCAGGGCGCTGAGCTGTTGGGTCTCCGATTCGACGTCCCGCAACAGACGATCAGCCAGCAGGATGCCCGCCTCGGTAAAGCGGGCCAGGGCACGCTCCGGGGCGGCCAGGTAGGCCATGACGTGACGGGCCAGGTC
>JBMYTY010000262.1:0-3417 GCA_049604855.1 Gammaproteobacteria bacterium
GCGGCGATGGGAACGACCTGCTGGACGGCGATGGGGGGAGCACTGATCAAAAGCAGGCCGGTGGCCACACCATGGTGGGGGGGCGCGGTGATGACCGCTTGATCGGTGGGATCCATGCGGACAGCTACTATTTCAACCGTGGTGATGGTCAGGACACGATCAATGACTCCGGTTTTTCCGCGGCCTCGACGAACGACACCCTTTACCTGGGGGAGGGCATAGCGCCTGAGGATGTGATGGTGTCCCGCCAGGGTTGGGATCTGATCCTGGACCTCGGTTTCGGGGATCGGATCACCGTTGAAGATGCCTTGCGGCGCCGGGACCGGTTGGAATATGGAGCGACCGATGTCGATACGACCTACATGGGTAATCGCTTCATGGAGCGCGTGGTTTTCGCCGATGACACGGTTTGGAGTTGGTCCGATATCAATGAAGCGGTCAAGACACTCAGCGGTACGGATGGGGATGATGTTCTGACCGGCATGGGGCATACCTGGTTTACCGAGGTTCTCGACGGTGGCGCGGGCAATGATCGACTCGTCGGCGGAAGCGATAATGATGAGCTTTACGGCGGCGACGGCGACGATGTGCTGGAGGGGGGTGGGCACAACGACCGCCTCCATGGCGGCGCGGGTAATGACAAGCTGTACGGTGGGACCCACGGCGACGTCTTGGACGGGGGGGCGGGAGACGATCTGCTTGATGCCGGAAGATCCCTCGGCCATTGGACCGACGCGAACACCAACTACCTCACTGGCGGGACCGGGAACGACACGCTGATCGGTAGTGACCAAGCGGATCGGTACCACTTCGCACTCGGTGACGGCCACGACGTGATTCAGGAGTTTGGCGTCGGCTATACCGGGCGCTCCGCCTCCAGCCGTACGGATCGCATCGTCTTCGGGGAGGGTATCGAGGCCGCTGACATCAGCGTTCACCGTAACGGCCACGACCTGATCCTTGAGCATGTCGATGGGGAGGATTCGATTCGCGTGGTCGACTGGTATCGACGAGACGATCGCAAGGATCTGGGCGCGACCCAGATTGATCCCTCAGCGTATGGCAACCGGTTTATCGAGCAGATTGAGTTTTCCGATGGAACCAGCTGGACCTGGGAGCAGATCCACGAGTGGACGAAGGTTTTCGAGGGCAGCGATGGCGATGATGTGATCACTGGGCTCAGCTACACCTGGTTCCGGGAGGAAATCGACGCTGGGGCGGGCGACGACGTCATCAATGGCGGTAACGATGTCGACATATTGCGCGGCGGTGATGGCAACGATGTGCTCGACGGTGGGGCACACGGGGACCAACTTTATGGCGGGGCGGGTGATGACGTGCTGCGCGCGGGTACGTCGCTTCAGAAGAATGACAGTTGGGGGAATCTGCTCGTCGGCGGCGCGGGCCGCGATACCCTTTACGGCGGAAGCTTTGGTGATCGTTACCAATACAGCCGCGGGGATGGCTGGGATGTCATTTTCGAGGTCAATCAAAGCCCATCACGAACCGATACCTTGTCGTTCCGGGATGGGCTCACGCGCGATGACGTCGATTTCGTAAGAGATGGCGATGACCTTGTCGTTCTCGTCGACCACGGCATGGGCGGGGTGCGCGTTGATCGGGCCTATCGGTCCAATGGTGGCTGGGATCGGGCCGTCGAGCGTTTTGATTTCACCGGCGGTGGCGCGGAGACGTTTGACGGGCTCGGTGCGTCAACCGGCCTTTGGCTGAATGTCAGCGCTACGGGGGCCATGGCCCTAGGCGGCGTCCATGCCGATGTGCTGACGACCTCGATCTCTGGCGGAACGCTCAGCGGTGGGGTGGGTGACGATGTCTATCTGATTCATGCCCAACTTGGGGAGACCCGGATTCAGGAGACGGCGCTTGGCCAATCGGCCGTGTGGTTCATGGACGATGCCCTGGTTCTTGAGGGCCTCTCGTTCAGCACCGACGGCGACGACCTGATGGTGGGCGTCGGCACGGGGCAAACGCTACGCATCGAAGACTGGGCGCTGGGCGGCCATGAGACCACCTTCGGTTTGTTTGGAGGCTCGGACATCCTCGGGCGTGAGGATGTCGAAGCGGCCTTGGCGGCCGATGCTTCGGCCGGTGACCCCTCCGATCAACACCTGACCGGAACGTCCGGGGCCGACACCCTCAGCGCTGGAGCCGGAGATGACCATCTCGACGGAGGCGCCGGATACGACACCCTTCAGGGCGGCGCCGGCAACGACGTCCTGGGCGGTGACTGGGGCACTGCTGACCGTTTCGGCGGCAACAGCTACGAGGGCGGTACCGGAGACGACCTGCTGCTCGGCACCGATTCGGCGGACCTCTACCTCTACAGCGCCGGGGACGGCCACGACGAGATCCGCGACAACGGCACCGGGATTGACGTGTTGCGCTTCGGCGAGGGTATCGACCCCGAGGATGTGACCTGCTTCCAGGATGGCGAAGACCTGTTGATTCAGATCGGCGGTGATCAGCCCGGCTCCATCCGCGTGGACCGCTGGCATATGTCCGGCACCCGGCCCACCGGTGGCGCGGAACGGCGGCGCCTGGAACTGATCGAATTCGCCGACGGCAGCCAGTGGGCCCTGGACGGCGCGGACATCGGCCCGCAAGCGCAAGACCCCGAACCCGAGGTCAACGGCGTCCACCTTGTCGGGAGCGCCGAAGCGGACACCCTCATCGGCGGAGACGGCCATGACATCATCGATGGCGCGGGCGGTTACGACAGCCTCGAAGGGGGTGCCGGAGACGACATCCTCGGCGGCGAATGGCACAGCGCCGACCGCTACGGCGGCAACCGCTATCGGGGTGGCACCGGCAACGACCTGCTGCGCGGTACCAACGGTAATGATGCCTACCACTTCGCCGCCGGAGACGGCCAAGACGAGATCCGAGACCGGGGCCTGGGGACCGATACCCTCCACCTTGAGAGCGGTATCGAATCAGCGGACCTCCTGTTCACCCGGGAAGACGATCACCTCGTCATCCGACGCGACGGCTCCGATGACAGCATCCTCATCGACCGCTGGTACGACGACGCCTACAACCGGCGGGTGGAAGTGATCCGCACCGAGAGCGAGATCCTGCTGGACCACCATGTGGACCTGCTGGTACAGGCCATGGCCGGGTTCGCGCCCCAGGGCGAAGGCGTGTTGGACATCCCCACGGAGCAGAAGCAGGGCTGGCAGGACGTGATCGCGGCGGCTTGGGAAGCCTGAGGCGAGACGTTCAAACGCGGGGCCCGGTTCCCGCGCCGGGCCTCGAACAAAGGGCGGAGTACGCATCTCGATGCGCCCCGGCGCAGCCGGTTCCCAGGCCTGCGCGGATAAGCGGTGATCCGGGACAGGCCGCGATGTGTACGGCGGAGGGTGACCTGGGTGGAGTGGGTTCCGAATTACGTTGTGG
>JBMYTY010000263.1:0-3409 GCA_049604855.1 Gammaproteobacteria bacterium
ATGTAGTCGTCGGCCCATTGGGCGGGGGAGATGCGGGGGCCGCGCTCGTGGATGTCGAAGGGACCATCCAGGGGCAGCCAAGCCTTGGCCTTGATGAGCGCGCCGAACATGAGTGTGGGAAACATTAACACGCTATTCGGAGCTATTCGTGCTGCCGCTGGTGTAGCCGAGGGGCCGAGGGCGAATCCCACCCGCACAGAACCGCCCTCCACCCCGGAAAACCGCCGCGAAATCTCACACATCAGACGCCTTCCAGCTTGAATCGCTCCGCTACCCAGACACCAGGCAAAACCTCACCCCGGCCGCACCACGGGGTGCAGCCTGGCTACCAGTGAATTGATGGTTCAGCCGAACAAACCGAGTTGCGGCGGCCCACGGCTCGGTGGCAGCTGGACGGCTTCAGGGCCGGCTGCTTTCCCGGCCACGTGAGCCAGGATCTTCCCGATGACATCCGGGTCCTCAATACACGCTACGATCCGCACCGACCCTCCGCAGGCCGGACAGGTTTCAATATCGATATTGAATACCCGCCTCAGGCGCTGTGCCCAGGTCATCGAGGCACGACGCTCCGCTGCTGTTGGTTCCTCCGCCCCCGCCGGCGTAACTTGTCGGCCCCCCTTCCCTCGCTTGGCCGGTGTCACTCGCGCCCGGTACTGGCTGTTCGGCGCGAAAACCCCATGAAAACGCGTCAGGTTCACCCGTGGCTTCGGCACCAGTGCTGCCACCCGGGCGATTAAATCTAAAGGTTCGAAGATGACGTGGGTGGTGCCGTCCCGGTATGGCGTCTTCAGTTGGTAGCGTACATTCCCGTTCGGTGTCAGCGACAGGCGCTTCTCCGACACCGCCGACCGGGTGATGTATCGGCATAACCGTTCACGCTTCAAGCGCTCATCGTCCCGCGCGCGCCAAGCTCAGGTTAGCTCGCGATGAGTTCTCTAAGTGCTTGGGACGCAACCAGGTAGGGGAGATCATCGGCGTGCCTTCGGATGCGACACATCAAAGGCACATCAAAGCATCAAAGGAGTCAGTTTCGATTGAAATCCCGATGCTCCCGAATCGCATCCGAGTTCCGATCGCCATCAGCTTTCGGCCCTGCATATTTCGCCTTGGCGTTCGGCTCATTGAATCATTGGCCGCCAATGGGACGCCCCGACGGGAGACTCGCACACCGCCGATATGCATGTGCTTAGTTTCAGGCCCAGAGCCCTCGCCTGTCGGCTTCAATCTACGCCGCCGACATCTGTTCGCGAGTCACCTTTGCCCGTGAACGGCGGGGGTTCCTTCTGTTTCGCTGCCAAGGCCTACGGGAATCGACCACCTCAGCGAAACACACATCGTTGAACCGGTGGCGCTTCAAGCTTTCGGCCAATCTGGTTGGCCGTATGCCGCCTTTACGCCCTGTACTATTCCCACTCAATCGTCCCCGGCGGCTTACCGGTGATGTCGTACACGCAGCGGGTCACGGCGGGGATCTCGTTGACGATGCGGCGTGAGACGTGGTCCAGAAACTCGTAAGGCAGATGCGCCCAGCGGGCGGTCATGAAGTCGATGGTCTCCACCGCGCGCAGGGCGATGACCCAGTTGTATTGGCGGTTGTCGCCCATGACGCCGACGGCCTTGACCGGTAGAAAAACGGCGAAGGCCTGGGAGGTTTTGTCGTAGAGCTCGTGCTTCCAGAGCTCCTCGATGTAGATGTGGTCGGCCAGGCGCAGGATGTCGGCGTATTCCTTCTTCACCTCGCCGAGGATGCGCACGCCCAGGCCCGGGCCCGGGAAGGGGTGGCGGTAGACCATCTCGTGGGGCAGGCCCAGCTCGACGCCGATGCGGCGCACTTCGTCCTTGAACAGTTCGCGCAGGGGCTCCACCAGTTCCATCTTCATGTAGTCGGGCAGGCCACCGACGTTGTGGTGGGACTTGATGACCTTGGCCTTGCCGGTCTTGGCACCGGCGGATTCGATGACGTCCGGGTAGATGGTGCCCTGGGCCAGGAAGTCGACATCGGTGATCTTCTCGGCCTCGGCCTCGAACACGTCGATGAAGGTGTTGCCGATGATCTTGCGCTTGGCCTCGGGGTCGGTGACGCCGGCCAACTTGCTTAAGAAAAGCTCTTCGGCGTCCACGCGGATGACCTTCACGCCCATGTGCTTGGCGAGCGAAGGTGCGCAAGATGCGGGCCCTGGCCGGGGAGATGGGCCTGGACCCGAACCGCTGGTTCGGCAACGTGGAGGTGGCGGCGGCGCGCCTGGTGGGGCACGAAACGGTGCATTACGTGCGCAATATCCACAAATACCAGTTGGCCTACCGCCTGGCGCAGCGCGTGGATGAAGAGAAGCGGGAGGCGAAGGCGGCGGTGCAATAAAGTTGAACGAGTCCTCGCGGGCATGGATCTCGATGCTTGGAGTCGCGAGCTCATCCCCCCCTCGGAGTAATCAAATGTAATCGGGATGTGGCAACACGCTGCCGGGCACTGACTGGGACTGGATCAGATCGCTGTTTTCTCTTAGCCTGAATCCACAACGACCGGCTACAGACCGGGAAGGGGTGGGAAGCAAGCACATGGTGGCGCGAGAGAGACGGATAGCCGGGATGACGACATATCGCGTACCCGGCCTGATCGGGTTGTTGCTCAGCACAGGCCTGACGGGATGCGCGGTTGGCAATGTCGGCACGCTAAGCGCGACCGTGGTTCGCGCCGACGAAGCGACCGTGGTGGACGTGCGTAGCCTTGGCCTCCATTTGCGTCTCGACCCACCGGATTGGGGGCTGTCCATCGGTTCCAGCCGCCTCACCTACGTATTTCCCCCAGGCACGACCGATGCTCCTCCGCCTGGCGAATACATCGGTCTGATCCCCAAGCCCGCCGCCACTCCCCTCGTCTTCTCGGCCCGCACCTTGGGCCTCGACCTCAAGTTCACCCCACCGCTCAGCGCCCTCACCCTCGGTGCCGAGCGCTACACCCTGCTCGCCAACATTCCGGCGGACCGCTCGGTCCGCTATGACCTCGTGTTCGTGCCAGACCGTCCAGAGCTCACGCGGCTCAACGCCTATCAGGAGATCAATCAATGAAGATGACCCCATTACGCCTCGCCACCGTCGTGCTGGTCGCGACAACCGGCGTGCTGGAAGGCTGTTCCAGCTCGCGGGTGTATTACGTCCATCGCGAGGTAAGCGGTCTGGATGCCGCCATCCAAACCTCACCCGCAAGTGGACGATTCACGCTGGGATACGACAGCAGCTCGTTTGCCTACGTACCAAAAGGAACATCCAACGAAGAGCAACCGAAAGAGGGTGGCAAGAAAATCAGCGACGAAGCCGTATCCGTTGTGTCCTGCACTCGCCTGCGAGAGGGTGATCAGACTGAGGGCACGGCCTTCGACATGCAGTTCTCGCAGACCATGGCCACGGGTAT